>JAKZUG010000354.1:0-5882 GCA_047516705.1 Candidatus Poribacteria bacterium
GTACAAAGATAGAGTCGCCAGAGTTCTATAAACAAAGTCTCAATGCGATCCGTTCAGCCCACAAGGCACTCTCGCGTAAGCAATATCTGTCTAATGGTTGGTTTCGTGCGAAACGCCACCTTGGTAGTGTCTATAAGGCTATAGCCAATAGGCGACGAGATTTGTTTTTCAAGTTGGCACTTCGCCTTGTGCGTAAATACGATAAGATTGCGATAGAGACGCTCAACCTTGAAGGTATGAAAAAACGTTGGGGACGCAAAATCTCCGATATTGCCTTCGGTGAGTTTTCATTGATACTTGAATGGACGTGTGCCAAATATGGTAAAGTATGTGCGAAAGCAGGAAGCTGGCAACCGACAACAAAAGCATGTCACGTCTGCGAACATAAAAACCAAAACCTCACACTTGATGACAGATATTGGACATGTCCAAAATGTAACACCTCTCACGATAGAGATATAAACGCTGCGATAAACATTTTGCAGGCTGGGGTACCGGTGTCATAAGACACCATAAAGCCGTCCGATCACAACAGCATGAGTGCGGCGGAGACGGAATAATAGCCTGCGGGTGGAGCGATAGTTAGACGGTGGACTCTTAGAGAAAATCGCAGTCGCTACGAAACCGAAGCCCCACGCTTTAGCGTGTGGGTGGTATCAACCAGAAACCGACGGAACAATCATAGTATGGTAACACAACAAAAAATTCCAGAAAGATTCTGGTGCGTGAAACAGATACATATCTTCCGTGACCTTGCCGAGGACGACGCAAACGCGCTCGAACGGATAACGACCTTCAAACAACTGAAATATAGCGACACCATTGCTACCGAAGGCGTTTACCTGCTGAAAGAGGGACGCGTCAAAATCTATGAAACACCGTCTGAAGGAGAACCTGTCACCTTAGAGGTACTGGAACCGGGCGAAATCTTTGGGGCAGTCGAATGGAACGACAACGAAGCAAGTCGGAACATCACCGCTGAAACACTTACAGAAACCGTTATCGGTATCGTTAGCGCGAAGAACTTCCAATTCTTTCTGAAGCGAAAAACGCATTTGAAGATGCCGTTCAAACGTCCACTGCTTCACCGCATCCGCGCTGCTATAGATGCTGTAAAATGTCGTTTACGGATTTCCGATATTTCAAAATCCAAGTGGGCATCTGCTAAAGCATCAAATGCTATTGACTTAACGATGCCACGTGAGAAACCGCGACACGGAACAACCAACCCGTTTCCAAACGTTGCGTTTCGGAGTCCCGCATCGCGGCTCGCGCTGCTGTTACAAAACTACGCCAATGCACCGAAGCGAAATCGCACCACTATCGGACGCGGTTCACAATGCATCTTACGCAAACTGTCGACAAAAAAAATAGCACAATTAATCGGTTGCTCTGTCGAAAATACAGAAGCACTCCTAAATCAGTTTAAAGAGCACGAGGTCCTTGAGAAACGGTATCGACGCATTCAGATACTCGACCCGTGGCAATTAAAAAAGATTGCCAACGCAAGAATGGTATCGCTACCGCCCCAAACTGTCGAAAATCAAGAGAACACCGAAACTTATGAGCAAAACGAACCCTTACTTGCAGATCGACCAACAGATGGTCGGTGATATCCATACTTCGCAAGAGGTGATGGACAATCTGACCGTCTTATGCGATGAATACGGTGCCAGGTTCGCTGGAACTCCTGAAGAGTATGCAGCCGCGAATTTCATTGCAGACCGCTTCAAACGATACGGACTCCAGAACGTCAGACTTGAAGATTATCCTTATGCCGGTTGGACGCGTGGCACGGCGATCCTTGAGGTGCTGGAACCTATCCGCCGAACACTACACTGCATCTCGCTCCCTTACTGCCCCGCTGACGACATCGCTACCGAATTGGTCTCTGCCGGATACGGGAGTCCCGCGGAATATGAAGCACTGGGTGATACCGCTGCCAATACCCTTGTCATGGCGAAAAGTGCGTCACCGCCTGACCTCGGAAGATGGATCCATCGCAAGGAAAAGTTTGAACGCGCGGTCCTCGCTGGCGCGAGTGGGTTCATTTTCGTCAGTGAACACCCAGGTGTCGGGCCCGAAACTGGGAGTCTCCAAAATAATAGACCCGCACCAATTCCGGGTATATCTGTTTGCAAAGAAGACGGCGAATTCTTGACGCGGCTTTTGGAACGGAAACAAGGAAAAGTGACGCTGAAACTTCAAACCACGGACATTAACGAACCGCGCACGTCATGGAACGTCGTTGCGGATTTGCCCGGTTCTGAAAACGGTGAGGAGATGGTGATTGTCGGTTGCCATTACGACGGACACGACATTTCGCAAGGCGCGCATGATCCTGCCTCAGGCATGGTATCTGTAATAGAAGCTGCTCGTGTCCTATCCGCATACGCTGGTGATTCGCTTAAACGTACCATCCGATTCATCGCCTTTGGCACAGAGGAAATCGGACTCACAGGCGCGTTTCGGTATGTCGATGCACACGACTCGGAGTTGGATAATATTCGTTTCATGCTGAATATGGATGCCGCAGGGGGTGAAAGTCGTAAAGGGATTGCCCTGCACTGTTGGGACGCATTAGGACCGTTTTTCAATACAGCGCGCGAGCAGATGCATGCCGAAATGCCAATCGGACAGAAAGTGCATTCCTACTCCGATCACTTTCCATTTTTTCTAAAAGGTGTCCCTTCAAGCCACATAGGCGACCCGGAGGCACTACCCTCTGGCAGGGGTTTCGGCCATACGGCTTATGACACACTGGAAAAGATAGAACTGGAAAATCTACGTGCTGCCAGCGCAATCGGGGCAAGGATAGCACTTCGATGCGCGAATGCCGACGATTTTCCCGCGAAACGGCGGACACCCGAAGCCGTTCAAGAAATCGTTGACACCGATCCAGGGTTAGAGGGATATCGTATCTCTCTGAAGTTGACACGCTAAGTTTTGGAAATGGATATGTATAGTTTTCGACATTAAGCGATTCAAATCGCCATATTATAAAAAATCTAAAAATATGTGGACATTTATCTGTAGATACGCCTTGTAAGCATGTTGTCAATGTTGCTCAGATGATCATTTTTAGCAGGATTGGCAGCCCCAGAGGGGCGGAATGTTTATAGAACATAGATAAACAACCCGCCTTTAGCCCCAGAGGGGCGACAGGTGTATAGTACAGACTTTGCCCAAATCTCTGACAAAATATTTACACGCTCTTGGAAATCAATAAGTTGCAATAAAAAGCGGATTATGATACGTTTATGTTGTCACTATAGTTATATTATCCAGCTGTTCCTGTGTCTGTCTGCTATATTCGTAGGCACGCTTTGTAACAGTGCTGACAGTGCGGAATTCAGCAAAGAAGCTGCACAAAATGCAGTAACCACATCACGACATACCGCAATCGTTACGGCAGTAGCAAAAGCCAGTCCGGCAGTCGTCAACATCAGTGCTGTCCGGAGTGTTGAACAGCTAACGTCATTTGACGACTGGTTTTGGGGTGAAATTCCGACGACGCGCAGGCGTTCGCTTCGAGAAGTCGGTTCCGGGGTCATTGTTGACAGAAAAGGACATATCCTGACAAACCACCACGTCATCGAAGGCGCAAATAAAATCACTGTTACTGCCACCGATGGACGGGAGTTTACAGCGCAGGTCGTCGGATACGACTATCTTTCAGACCTCGCGCTTTTGGAAATGGATACAGACGCAAACCTACCGGAGATTCAGTGGGGAGATTCGGAATCCCTTTTGATAGGGGAATGGGTAGTTGCTATCGGAAATCCGTTCGGTTTATCAATAGGCAACGCACAACCGACAGTTACGGCTGGCATCGTGAGTGCAACGCAACGCGCCCTGACCGTCGAAAACCGCTATCATGAAAACCTGATTCAGACAGATGCCTCCATCAACCCGGGTAACAGTGGCGGCGCATTGGTAAACATACACGGTGAACTCATCGGTATAAACACCGTTATCCGCTCAACCAGCGGCGGTTCACAAGGTGTCGGTTTCGCCATCCCTGTCAACAAGGCAAGGAAAGTCGTTCAACAGATTACCGAATACGGCAACTTTATACCGCCTTATCTCGCCATGGAGGTGCAAACCATAACTGAGGAATTGGCAGAAAAATTGTCAACACCGCTTAATATCGGGGTTTTGGTGTCAGAAATAGAGAAACCGAGTCCTGTCGCAAAGGCGGGTATTAAACGCGGCGATGTTATTGAAAGCATTTCAGGGCACCGGATAAAGAATGAAGAGGACTTTTACGCACTCACACGTCTGCTCCCGCTCAATCAACCTATAAAGTGCGAGTTCAACCGTCGCGGTAAGAAGCGGCAGACCGAGTTCATACTAAAAACCTTACAATGGAATTATACACCCCCCGGATGGGGTATAACATTTGCCCAACCTGATAAGGCGATGGCGCGCAAATATCAGATGCCCGGCGTTATTATCACACACGTTGACAAAGAGAGCGGATTGACGAACGCGCTTAAGCGCGGGGACCTCATCTATCAAATCAACGATACTAAAATTCATTCGCTCGAAATTTTTAAAATCGTCGATGAAAATATCCGGTCCCAATATAAGACGCTACTCTATTTTGAGCGAGACGGTGTTCATGAAGCTATTCCTGTAACTTTTAATAGAAACAATCGGCGGAGATAAGTGTTCTTAAATCGTAAGGTATGGAGTCCCATCACCGGAGGATATTGTTCAATTGTGGAATTCCCGAACACCATGTTCGTGGCGCGTTGGTGATGTCGCTCTATGCAACCTTTAAATCAAGGATTTAAACGATTTTTTAAAATTATAGAACATCTGATCCTATACGAGGTAAAGACAAAAAATGAAATTGCAACTACCAACGCTCATCGCTGTCTGCCTTGCTATTCTCCTCATTGGCAGCATCTATTTTTTCGTCGAAGACAAGTCAGAGTTGGGCATCGCTGTCAATTTGGAAAGCGAAGAGTTCAAACAGACTCGCACCCATGCCACAGATGCCTTCAACGCCGGACAATATCAACAAGCCATTGAACTTTACAGCCAAGCGATAGAGATGCGTCCCGAAAACGCCGAAATCTTTAACGACCTTGGAGCCGTGTACTACAAACAAGGACTTAAATACGCTGGACCGAATTGGCCCTCATGGGAAAAGGAATTGAGAGACGAAGCACCTGACGCAGCAGTGGTAGAGCTCAAAGTCGCTATTGATAAAATAACATCTGGCGCAATCATGTTCAAAACACGCGATGAAGCCGTTGCTGACGCTATCGAAGATGAGGCGAAACAACTCGGCGGCGAAGTGTACAGGCAACGTTGGGAAAATGAAATCACGCTTAACATTCTCATTGGAGAGACAAAAACCTATCTGTTGCGAGCCAGAGATCACTACCTTTATGCCTTAGATTTGAAACCAACACATAGCGTTGCCTATCGCAACCTCGGTTCGTTTTTCATGAAGGTTGGTAAAACCGATAGGGCACTCGATTACTTTCAAGAAGCATACAAGTTAGATCCACGCGATGCCGAGTTGGAAGAATATCTGAACCAATTTAGAAAGTAGAGCGCACCACATAACGATCCCTGGCCCCGTAGGTGCGGTTTGAAACCGTACGCCTCGGTCCCCAGGTCCGGTAGGTGCGGTTTCTAACCGCACCATAAGTGTCAATTTAGCGGTTTTTGATAGCGTTTTAGCAACTGTAGATATAAACATACCGCCCTTACAGGGCTGCGGTCTTTGGTCGAAAACGCTGCTATAAACATATCGTCCCTACGGGACTGAAGAGGGTTTTGAAGTATCCAAGTTTTCTGTGCAAAATCCGGTGCGGTTAGGAATGCAGATGGCATGAATCAACACGGAATGCGCGTGTTGCCTT
>JAKZUG010000355.1:0-2564 GCA_047516705.1 Candidatus Poribacteria bacterium
CGCGAAGGCAAAGGAGATAGACCCGAATTTTGAAAAATAGGACAGGAAAAGAAGGTACTTTGTATCTGCTTGAATTCCGTGTATAAACGTGAGTTGGACATAAAGGTTGGAGAAATTCGACACAATATATCACGCCTATCGCAGATGTAATGACGGATATCTTCCCGAACTCCAGCGGAGTGCTATTGCTTCGCAGTGAGAATAGAAAACCCGATACCCAAGTCCTTGCACTCCAGTGGAGTGTTATGTGTCGGGACACCACATACTGCTCCTCTGGAGCGGAAACCTCGGCGCGGAGCTGCTATAGACATGTTGTTTCGCTGGAGCAAAGACGGACGTTTTGGCGGTTGCGTTGGATCTCAGTTTCGTTCAATTGAACCTATGTAATGAACCAATTTCTTATATCGCACTCACGCGTGTATAATAATTGTAACAGATCCAATTTTTCAGCGGATGCTGAACCTCTCTGATGGAGTAAAGAAATGTCAACTATAAAGTATAACAAAAAATGTTTACTCAGTTTCTTCACTTTAATTTTACTGTTTCTCTTCTCTTCTTGTGCGCGAGTTTCCCAACAAGACGTTTCCGAAAACCTGCCAACTCTGACAGTAGACCTCGCAGCCGAAAAGGGTAAAGCATCTGTCGTCCGTATTACAGGCGGAAACTTGATGAAAATAGGCACAGGCAGCGGTTTTTTCGTGCAACCCGATAAAATCGTAACAAATCTTCACGTCATCGCACGTCCCGGACCCATTTTCGTGAAACTTAGTGATGATGAAACCATCTGGATGGTTGAAGGTGTCACTGCGTATGATATGGAAAATGACCTCGTCATTCTAAAAATCGCGGGTGAAGGTGTAGCACTCTCCCTCGGCGACAGCGATGCTGCCAGAAATGGAGAAACGGTTTACGCGATAGGCTATCCCGGTGGTGGAGAATTCACACTCACAGAGGGAACGATACGCAGCAGCCGGTATAAAGATAAATGGTTACAGACAACAGCCGATATTTCTAAAGGAAATAGTGGCGGACCTATGCTAAACGGCAGAGGCGAAGTTATCGGCATTAGTACTGCTGTAGATGAGACCTATAGTTACGCTGTTCCTTCTGATGCACTCAAAGCACTGCTTTCTGGATCTACAGAGGTTGAACCTTTGGTGAAGTGGTACAAACAAAAACGGATCCGTGCCTATGGTTACCACCAGCGTGGAGAAAATAAATATAATGATAAGGACTATAGAGGGGCGATAGCCGACCTCAATGAGTCTGTTGAGTTGGACCCAGAATTTACTGATGCCTACGCCACGCGTGGAAACGTGGCGGTACATTATGGTGAGTCTGTAGCCAAGTACGGGAGCATCACTGAAGCGCGGCAACAATATCAAGTGGCGATAGGAGACTATACCGAGGCTATCAGGTTAGAGCCTGAAGATGATGCAAACTACAACGGTCGCGGACACACACGCTCCCACTACGGTGAGTATGAAGCCAAGCGACGGAATGCTACAGCAGCCCAAAAACAATATCAAGCGGCGATAAAGGACTATACCAAAGCCATCAAGTTAGATTCAGACGACGATGGAAATTACGGCGGTCGCGGCTGGGCAAAGTCGCTCCTTGGGCAGTTGAATACTGAGCAAGAAGAATTTGACAAAGCCCAAAAACAGTATCAGGCGGCGATAAAAGACTATACCCAAGCTATTAAGTTAGATGCTGAAGATGCTACGAACTACAATGATCGTGGATGGGTGAAGTTCCTCTTCGGAGAATTGAGAACAAAACAGGAAAAGACCGCGGAAGCGCGGAAACACTATCAAGCAGCGATCATTGACAGCGAGAAAGCCATACAACTAAATCCGGACAGAGCCCCCGCTTATTATCATACCCGTGGTGTCACAAAGGCTGCCCTTGGCGACTATAATGGCGCGATAGATGACTTGGATGTAGCTATAGAACATAGAAGTGATTATACCGAAGCTTATGACAGCCGCGGAAAAGCGAAGCGGGCACTCGGGCAACAGGGTGCTGCAAAAATTGATTTTGAGAGAGCACTTCAATCTAAGGGGAGAGGCGATGTATCAACACAAGAATTGGAGAGAGCATCGACTGAAATGGTGCGGATTCCTGCAGGCGAATTTCAGATGGGCAGCAATCAAATCACGGAAGCAATCCCCAGACACACCGTCTATCTCGACGAATTCTATATCGACCCGTATGAAGTGACGAACGCACAATTCAAAGCGTTCATTGATGCAAATCTTGAGTGGCGCAAAGACAACATTCCGAGTGAATATCATAACGGCAACTATCTCAAACACTGGGATGGGAACGACTACCCTAACGGGAGAGCCAATCATCCGGTTGTCTATGTGAGTTGGTACGCGGCGATGGCTTATGCGAAGTGGGTCGGCAAGCGGCTACCGACGGAGGCAGAATGGGAGAAGGCGGCGCGCGGGGGTTTGGTAGGTAAGAAGTATCCGTGGGGCAACAGCACATATTTCGTCGAGGCCAACTACGAAGGTGGGTTGGAAGGTCGTGGTACCACGCCTGTTGGGGATTATTCT
>JAKZUG010000356.1:0-12047 GCA_047516705.1 Candidatus Poribacteria bacterium
ACCTTACCAACTCACGCTTCCTCAACCTATCAATGCGAGATTTCCCTTAGACACTGGGAAGTCGAGCGAAATCACATCACATCGTTTACTCCGAAAGGAGACAAGTTTCATTATAACGGAGATGCTAACGACCTCACAACTACCCACCAACACTGTCAAAAATCCAGAAGCCTTTGAAATGACCATGAACCTACCGAAGATTGCGTGGAAAACCGGCACTTCGTACGGACACCGGGATGCGTGGTGTATCGGGTATTCACCGAAATTAACAATTGGCGTATGGTTCGGTAATTTTGACGGAAAAGGTGTTCCGATGTTGAGCGGTGCGGACGCAGCAACGCCTGTTCTATTCGCGCTCTTCACTGCCCTCACAGGGCAAGACACGCATCGCTGGTTTACGAAGCCTGAACAACTGAAGGTGCGAGAGGTATGCGCGCTCACAGGTGCCCCTCCTTCACCACACTGTCCTACTCGTAAAAACGATGTATATATTCCGGGCATTTCGCCTGTTAAAGCCTGTACGATTCACAAATGCATCCATGTTGATGAAATTACCGGGTACAGCCTCTGCTCCCACTGTCGGTATCTTCCGACGACTCGAGAAAATTATTCTTCTGAGGAGCGTGGTCAATATTACACAGTAGACATGTCACATAGCAATATGCAAATGAGAATATTTGAAGAGTGGCCCGCCGAGGCGGCGACATGGTTGGCAAAGAATGGATTTGCTGTGTCAGTGCTTCCGGAGCACAACCCATTGTGCACAGGCACAATTGCCGGAACCGCACCGGTTATCCTATCCCCGACAAAAGACACCGTCTACTACATACGGGACGGCATCCCATTAGCACATCAAAAAATTCAGCTGTCGGCCTCGACTTCCAATCGGACACAGCAGTTATTTTGGTTTCTGGATGGTGAATTGATTTTCAAAGGGAACGCGGGGCAGCAGTACTGGCTCACCCCGGTCAAAGGGGAACATGTGCTAACATGTGTGGATGCGGAGGGACGCTCATCAGGTCCGCGCCCACTCCACATTTCATCAATACGGTGAAAAAAAGCCATTAGCCATCGGCTTTCAGCCATCAGTAAAGAGGTGTTCAGTATATCTAACCGGTCTTGCTGACCGCCATTCCCTCCGACAACTATTTAGCGTCAGCCTTGAGTTTGCCCCAAGTCGTCGTTAATTTTCCAACGGCATCCACAGCGAGGGCCCTTTCCATACTGGCTTTAACTTCCTCAGCAGTGAATGCAACACTCCAAATCTTAAATTCATCAATAGCACCGTTGAAGAAATTGCTATTGCCCTGATTCGCAGCAATGCACAGACCACTGTCACCGAAATCCATGCGGGTATCGCCACCGGACTGAGCTTCATCATCAAGCTCCCCGTTAATATACAACCAAGCACTTTTTTTATCCTGCGTTCCGACGAAATAGTACCATTCCGGCTCAAAACCTATATAATTGCTGTGTACCTCCAACTCTGCGCCTTGTGTTGCGAAATAGAACCCAAACAAAACACCACCACGGTTGAACGTAATATGGGGCCGCCCCCCACCGTTCAACCGGTACAGCAGATCAATACGGTCGCCGCCCTCAATTTTCTTCGCCGGTTTGAACCAAAACTCAATCGTCATCTCTTCCGGTTGATCAATACCGAGCGGATCAACAGATACAAACCCATTGTTAAGCTCAAGTGCCTGACCAACGACCCCTTCAACCCATTTCCCGTTTTTCACATCGCCTGTGAAACCGTTGGGGGATGTATCGCCAGCCTTGTCCCCTTTCCCCTCATCAAAAGGTAAGTGCATAAGTAAATCTTTGTCTGGATCTGCCGCGTGCCCGAGCACACAACTCATCAAGAACACTGCAGCTGCGAAAAAATAAACGAATTGTTTCATTTTTATTATGTGTGGGAAAACCACCCAGAAACATACTTCTATGTATGAGATCCGGTGTGACACCCATTTTTCCTCCAATTATGTGATTATACGGAAACCCAATCTAACAGTAGATTTCAATTTCCCTTAACTTTATGTGCGAGGACGATATGTTTAGGTCCTGCACTTCTCAATATGGGGACTTTAGTTCTCCAGAAGTAGTGGTTAATTTACCAGTCGGTTCAACGGATAGCACCTCTGGTACATAATAGTTAACGATGAATTCACCTAGTTAGGCAACACCGTCACCTACTCTTCAGCTCACCCCATTATAAGAGTGTCATAGCAGTTTTGGAAAGCCCAAACTGCACCAAAAGTACAATTATATTACAAAAAAATCTGTAATTTGTCAAACTTCTTCTCATCCTCCTCGGATAGCAGCGATGGTCAGGCACCCCCAACCGGCAATAAATGCCAATCCACCGATTGGCGTAATCGCACCGAGCCACCGAATGCCCGTGAGACTCAGCACGTAAAGGCTCCCCGAAAAGATTATGATACCAGCTAAAAAACACCATCCGGACGTAGCCGTAAGCTGGTTTTGCCACTGTGATACTGCCCACGCAGCAGCAATCAGTCCAAGACTATGGTACATCTGATACCGCACCGCCACCTCAAACGTCTCAAGCATCTCCGGCGAGAGTTTTGACTTAAGGGCATGTGCGCCAAACGCCCCAAAAACCACCCCAAGCAGACTCAAACCCGAACCGAGTGCAAAGAAAAGATTTTGCATAGATACCTCCTTTGCTGCGCTTTTTACAGTTCGCACTTCGATTTATGAACTACCCTCATTATAACTTAAATCAAACATCTCATGTCAGATGTTTTTGCGGAAGAACGGTATTCAGATAAATATTTTCTTGACATTTTTGTTATACAATGCTAAGATGCAAGTTTAACGGCATAGCTCGCTCTATTCCGTGTGCTTAACAGTAAAAGGAGAGATTTTAGGACGTATGAAACAATACAGGACCGACCAGATCCGGAACATCGCAATTATAGCGCATTCAGGAGCAGGCAAGACATCACTCGTTGAAGCGATGCTTTACAACGGGGGTGCAATTGAGCTCATGGGGGCTGTTGATAGCGGAACTTCTGCAGCTGACTATGCCGCAGACGAGATAGAACGCAAAACCACTCTCAACTGTTCAGTCTGTATCGCAGAATGGGAAGGACACAAACTAAATCTGATTGATACCCCCGGTGCAGAGGATTTTTACGGGGACCTCTATAGCGTACTCCGAATTGTTGACGCGGTTGTCGTTGTCGTCGATGCGACAACAGGGGTCGAAGGTGGCACCGAAAAGGTGTGGGAGGTAGCGGACAAATATGGACTTCCCCGTCTCATCTTTATCAATAAGATGGACAAAGAGAACGCCAGTTTTGAAAACGCGCTTGCAAGCATTGAAGATATTTTAGAGACCCGGGCTGTCCCTATCCAACTACCGATTGGGAAAGAGGACAATTTCGCAGGTGTGGTCGATGTCATACAGATGGCGGCTTATTTACAACCTGATGGTAACAAACGCGCCGCGAAAGCAGAAATTCCCGGAGAATTGGAATCTCAGGCTGAAGAGACCCGCGAAGCACTCGTTGAAGTCGCAGCAGAAAGCAATGACGAACTCATTGAGAAGTTTTTTGAAGGCGAACTCACTGACGAAGAAATTCAGAACGGCTTGCAACTCGGCATTTCTGAGAATCAGTTTGCCCCCGTACTCTGCGGTGCAGCATTGAACAATACCGGCGTGCAACAATTGATGGATATACTCGTAAACGGATGCCCGTCTCCGGTAGATGTTGGTGCGATAAAAAGTGCTGAGAATGAAGAAGAAACCCGCGAACCGTCATCAGATACCCCGATGTCTGCTGTCGTTTTCAAAACCATTGCCGACCCGTTTGCCGGACAATTGAGCTTCTTCCGAGTTTACTCTGGTACGTTACACGGAGATACCCAAGTCAGCAATTCGACACGAGGACAGACAGAACGACTTGGCAAAACGACCTTCATGAACGGTAAGAATGCGATTAGCACGCCACACGTTGAAGCAGGCGATATTGGCGCGCTCACCAAACTTGCCGCGACGCAAACAGGCGATACGCTCTGTGACAGAGATGCCTCCATCAAACTTGCGGGTATTGACTTCCCGAACTCGGTGCTCTCTTACGCGATCCGTCCGACGCGTGAAGGTGATGATGAAAAGTTGATGACAGCACTCACTCGCATGTCTGAAGAGGACCCGGTATTTCGGATTGAACGGAACGAAGTTACCAAACAGCTTCTCGTATCGGGGCTCGGGGACCAGCACATTACTGTCAATCGCGAGCGGATGGCAGATAAATTTGGCGTAGAGACGACTGTCGAGCCGCCGAAGGTGCCATACCGTGAGACGATTCGCCGACGCGTCCAATCGGTTCAAGGCAGACACAAGAAACAATCCGGTGGCAGAGGGCAGTTCGGGGACGTCACGATTAATATGGCACCTCTGGCACGTGGTGAAGGGTTTGAATTTGTTAACAACATCGTCGGTGGTGCGATCCCGCGCAACTATATTCCTGCTGTCGAAAAGGGCATCCGTGAGAGAATGGGCAGAGGTTTACTTGCTGGTTTCCCGCTCGTCGATATTCAAATTGACCTCTTTGACGGCAAATACCACCCTGTCGACTCTTCAGATATGGCGTTCCAGATTGCCGGTTCCATGGCGTTTGCCACCGCCATCGAACAAGCCGACCCGGGTTTGCTTGAACCGATCATGAACGTCGCTATCACGGTGCCGGAACAGTTTATGGGAAACATCATTGGTGACCTGAACGGACGACGTGGGCAGGTGATGGGTGTCGATCAGTTAGGGAAAAAGCAGGTAATTCAAGCAAACGTCCCGCTTGCGGAGATGCTCCGGTATTCGATTGATCTCAAGTCAATGACGAGTGCCCGTGGCAACTTCACGATGGAATTCTCGCACTACGAAATCGCACCTGACGATGTTGCGCAAAAAGTTATTGCTGCCTCAAAAACGGAGGCGGAAGAGTAGATTAGCATAAGTCCACGAAAATGCTCTAAAGCGCGTACATAGACAAAAGATAAACCCGCTGCTGATTCACTTCAACAGCGGGTTTATATTTAAAAATTAGGATATCCAGCGTTTGGGATTAACTGTCCAAATGGAAGACCGCCATCTTCAATTCGGTCATCTCTTCTATGGCATACTTCGGTCCCTCTTTGCCCATACCGCTCTCTTTAACTCCGCCATACGGCATCAAGTCGGCACGCCACTGTGTGCCCCAGTTCACCATCAGATTGCCAGATTCGACCTCGCGGACGAATCGCATCGCCCAATCGATGTTTTGTGTGAAAATCGCGGCACTTAGTCCGTAGTTCGTATCGTTAGCGAGAGTGATAGCCTCATCGATGTTGTTAACACGCGTTACACCGACAGCCGGTCCGAACACTTCGTCACAGGAAATTTTCATCTCCGGCTTGACGTTGGCGAGGATAGCGGGTGTAACAAACTGGTCATACTTCTCACCACCAGTGAGCAGTTCTGCCCCATCCGCAACGGCTTCCTGAATCCATTCAGCGACACGGGTAGCATCGCCTTCTCGGATCATCGGTCCCATCCGCGTGCCTTCTGCAAGTGGGTCGCCGGTGCCGATTTGAGCAACCTCTGCTTGGAACGCATCCAAGAAATCGCCGTAGATTTTCTCGTGTGCGATGACGCGCTGCGTTGAGATACAGACCTGTCCTGCATTAGAGTAACCGGATGCTGCCGCCGCACGTGCTACTTTTTCTGGATCTGCATCGGGCATGACGATGAGCGGTGAATTTGAGCCGAGTTCCATCGTGACACGCTTCAATCCTGCGACCTTACAGATATGTTCGCCGACATCACGGCTGCCGGTAAAGGTAATTTTCCGAACACGTCGGTCTGAGCAGAGCGTATCACCGATTTCGCCACCGGGTCCTGTTACACACTGAATCGCCTCTGGGGGTGTGCCTGCTTCTAAAAAGAGTTCGACGAGTTTCAACGCCGAGAGCGGTGTGTCTGTCGCGGGTTTGATGATAATTGCGTTGCCACCGGCGATTGCGGGACCGGCTTTGTGACAGACAAGGTGCAAAGGGAAGTTGAACGGACTAATGCCAGCAACAATACCGCACGGTACACGCACTGTAAAACCGAGTTTGTTTTTGACACCCGGCGCGCCTTCAAGCGGGATAGTTTCACCAGTTAATCGTTTTGCTTCCTCTGCAGAGAGCACAATGATTTCGGACGCACGGGTGGCTTCAATCGTCGCTTCGGCAAGGATTTTCCCCTCCTCGCGGGTGATAACTTCAGCGAGTTCGCCTGCGCGTTCCACCATCAAGTCCGCAACTTACCGCAGAATTTCATAGCGTTCATAGCCGGTTAGGCCTGCCATGATTTTTGCGCCGCGTTCTGCTGTCTGAATAGCGGTTTCAACGTCGCTTGCATCTCCTCTGGGGACGGTGTCGACAACCGAACCGTCAAAGGGACTCAGTACGTCAATTTTGTCGGATTTGTCAATCCATTTTCCGCCTACGTGCATTTGCATAATGTGTTTTCTCCATTTCTGCTACGGCACAAGAGTCCCCGCCCGTTACTAGGAAGGGGTGTGTGCCTGCTTTGCTATTTTTTGGTTTTTAGCAGTGCCCAAGTCGTCGTTGCCTTTCCAACTGCATCAACAGCAGCATAGCCGGCTAACCCGTTATCCATGACATCGTTGAGTTCATCTTCAGAAAGTGCTTGAGTGAAAAACCCGACATCGTCAAAAAGTCCTGTTGCAGCAACGTTGCCAGGCCGCGCGCCGATCCAGATAGGCGACTCACTTGTATCCAGCACCCCGCCGCTCGGGTTCTCACCATCCAATTTCCCGTCAACTAACATCTGAACGTTTTTGCCATCATAGATTTTAGCGATGTGATGCCACTTACCATCAGCAATGATAGTTTTACCGTCAATACGCCCGACATTTCCCTTGACGTGCCACATAAACACCGGGTAGTCAGCATCGTGGATCCATATATCAAGATGACGGACATCTTCTGGTTCGGGCCAGACATCCCCGTTCCGCCAGACGATGTACTGCCACGAGGCGGCTTCCAATTTGACCCACGCGACAAACGTGTAGGGATCGGAATTGAAAACGTCATCGTGATCAACACGGACGTAACTATCACCTTTGCCGGGGAATTTCAATGCGCCACCGAATTTACCGTCATTCACCCAATCAAGGGTACCCTTGATTTCACCGTCGTGTCCGCTGACGACATCTTTGACGACCTTTCCACCGTTATCATCAAAGAGCCAAGCACTCGCTAAACCGAGTTTCGCAGCGTGTGCAGCAACACCGAACCCCATCATGAGGATTAGTAAACTCAAAATGACTGTGAAAACCTGCGTTTGGCAGGCAGAAATTACTCTCTTCATTTTGTTCTCCTTAGACGCGGCAATTGTCAAGTGCGTCCTCATTCAATTCAACCCCTAATCCCGGTTTATCTGGAACAGTTGCGTATCCGTCAACAAGCGGAATCGTTGACGGCGTAACAAGGTCAAAAGCACGTAAGGCATTCAGTGTAATCGCTGGCATGGTTGCATTCGGCATCACCGCAGCAAGATGCGTAACATAGCAGGTTGTGATACCGAGCCCAACAATCTGTATCCAGACGGGAAGATGCGCAGCGTTTGAGATAGTCGCTTCGCGTTTGGCATTGGCAGCGCGTGAGTCGGGATAGGCAATAATAAACGAGTCGTTCATGTTTGCCCGAATCGCTTCAATCGGATCCGGGTTCCCAAAGTGAATTGTTATCGGCATGTCAGTGTGTCGCTTGATCTCTTGGTATCCAGCAATATCGGCTTGAGGGATCGGGGTTTCAAATGATTCTATGTTGTAATCCTGAAGATGACGTGCGACTTCAAGTGTCCGTTCCGGAGTCTCAAACGAGTCATTTGCGTCAACGCGGAGCTGATAATCGTCTGGCACAACAGAAGCAATTGCCTCCACCTGCTCAAGGACTTCAAACCATGGACGTGCTTTGATTTTGTGGAGGCGGTAGCCGAGCACGTAAGCGTGTTTCGCTTCAGCCGCCCATTCCTCTGGTGTCATGTCAATAGACCAGTAGGCGAACGACGTTTTGTCATGAACCTTTTCACCTAAAAGGTGATGTACTGGCACGCCGAGTGCCTTGCCCATGATGTCATAAAATGCCTGCTGAAGCGGTGTCGGTGCCCAACCGTTCATAAATTCAAACGGATTTCTACCGATATAGCGTTGAATGACTTCATCCGACTGGTGTGAGCCGTCGCCAATTCCGACGAGTCCGACATCGGTATGAACTTTGTAGACGTAGTCAATCTGGTAAAGATTGCGACGCGTCATCAGTTCGTATATGCCTTCATGATACGGCACTCTTACTTTGATAACGTCAATATGTGTAATCTTCATAAGCACTCCCGCATCTTATTGTCGAGTTTTCTCAGCGTTTTCTATCCGAATTACTCATCCCGTCGGATCCAACTGACAACATCTTCAGTCTCACCTGTTCCGCCTTCAACACCATCACTGCCGAATGAGATGAGATCGTACCCGTACCGGTCGTGTAAGCCCGGACGGATATAGACATAAGGGTTTCCCCACGGATCTTCCGTAATTGGGATTTGTATATAGGGTTCTATCCAGTTTATGGGACGTGGGGGTGCCTCAGGTTTCTCCCAGAGTGCCTTCAAGCCCTGCTCAGTTGAGGGATAATCACCGTTATCTTTGGCATATCTATCAAGAGCGATCCCAAGTATTTCAATGTCCGCATCGGCTTGTGCTTGTAGTGCGCGTCCCGCTTGACCGAGCAACCGAGGTGCGAAAAGCACAGCGACTATAATCCCGAGGACGACAACGACAACTAAAATTTGTATTGATGTTAATCCTGCTTGTTTGGAATCCATTGGTTTCACGTATTTTCCTCCGCAATCCGCGCATGCTCGTCTAACTTGACTTAGCATAGACAAAATAGTTATCAGTAATCAATTAAAGCGGTTCACAGCTCCTATAGCTGCCGATAACTGAAAACCGATGACTGACAACCATTTTAAGTGTATCACATTCGCAGAATTGTGTCAAATTTTTCAGCAAATTCCCTTGACAGACTTTACGACGCGCCATATAATAATTTCCCAGATTTACGCAAGCCTATATAAAACAAGGCGAGGTTGGAAATCTCACCAGCAAAACTAAATACAGCGGAGGAGTCACGGATGGCGAAAACAGTTTGCATTGTCGGAACAATGGACACGAAAGGCATAGAATTCGCATTCATCAAAACGCAGATAGAATCAGCTGGAATCCCAACATGTGTTATTAATACAGGTATATTGGGAGAACCGCAATTAACACCGGACATTTCTGCCGATGAAGTTGCACAAGCAGGTGGTTCATCTCTACAAGCATTGCGAGACGAAGGCGACCGGGGTAATAGCGTTACCATCATGGCTCAGGGTGCTGCAGCACTTGTTGCTGAGAAACACGCCGCTGGTGAAATTGACGGGATCGTCTCACTCGGTGGCTCCGCAGGCACTACTATCGGGACGACGGCGATGCAGGCAGTCCCGGTGGGTGTTCCGAAACTCATGGTGTCCACACTGGCATCAGGCGACACAAGTCCTTATGTGCAATCGAAAGATATATGCATGATGTATTCCGTCGTGGACATCGCTGGTATCAACCGTTTGTCACGACAGATTCTCGCCAACGCCGCGGGCGCAATCGTTGGGATGGTGAACGCGGAAGCCCCAGAGGCGACAACAGATAAGCCTTTAATCGCAGCAACGATGTTCGGTGTAACAACCCCGTGCGTCACAAAAGCGAGAGAGATCCTTGAAGAAGCTGGCTATGAAGTCCTCGTGTTTCACGCGACCGGCACCGGTGGTCAAGCGATGGAAGACTTGGTGAAAGGCGGTTTCCTCGCTGGGGTGTTAGACGCGACGACGACTGAACTCGCCGACGAATTGGTAGGCGGAATTCTGAGTGCCGGTCCCGACCGGTTGGAAGCCGCTGGGCAAGCCGGATTGCCACAAGTTGTCGCGCCCGGCGCATTGGATATGGTGAACTTTGGTCCACCGGACACTGTACCAGAGAAGTTCAGCGACCGACTGTTCTATCAACACAATCCAACAGTGACGTTGATGCGGACAACCGTTAAAGAAATGGCTGAACTCGGACGCATCATGGCACGTAAACTCAGCGAAGCACAGGGACCTACAACGGTTATCATCCCGACACAAGGGGTATCGGCGATCGACAAAACCGAGCAACCCTTTGATTCACCCGAAGCGCGAACTGCATGGAGTGAGAATCTGAAAGCACACATCAGGGACAACGTCACAGTGATTGAGATGGACGCTCACATCAATGACGACGCGTTTGCAACAAAACTTGTAGAAACGTTGTTAGATGCGATAAAATAAACTGACAAGTACAGTTTGTCCGTATCTGAAAGTTAATCACCACCAATGTTGCCTATGTACATCGAAAACCTGTTTTAGACAGGGTCTCCAAAGGGAAAACGGAGCGAAAACCCAATCGTTAAAAAAATGTCAAAAACTTACAGAACACTTACCGAATCAGATGTTAACCATTTCGTTGAGAAAGGACACATTGTCCTACAAGACTGCTTTCCACGCGAATTGGCAGAAGAATGGCGGGCGTTCGCCTTTAAACGGCTCGGTTGTGCCCCAGACGACCCGAGTACTTGGGAAACACCGCGCATCCATCTGCCTTCAATGAATCGTGTGCCGATTCAGGAAGTTGCGCCGAGGGCATGGCATGCTATCTGCGACCTTGTCGGTG
The DNA here is from genome assembly GCA_047516705.1 of Candidatus Poribacteria bacterium. Lineage (GTDB taxonomy): Bacteria > Poribacteria > WGA-4E > WGA-4E > WGA-3G > WGA-3G. Next base: position 10,794 of record JAKZUG010000356.1, read on the forward strand.
GTGAAGATCGGATTGCAGATCCGTGGGGTAATTCAAAACCGTCATGGGGTGACGGCTTTATAATCAACTTCTCATTAGGTGCAGACACACCTTGGCAACCGCCTTCTCCGGAAGTTAGCGGCTGGCATAAGGATGGCGACTTCTTCCGGCACTTCTTGGATAGCCCAGAGCAAGGCCTGCTCACAATCGTCGTCTGGTCGGATATTTATCCACAGAGTGGCGGCACGTTTGTAGCATGCGATTCTGTCCAGCATGTCGCGCAGCGGTTGTATGAGCATCCAGAAGGATCGCCGCCCGGAGGTTTTGGGAGGCTTATTGGAAAATGTAAGGACTTTTCAGAAATTACGGGAAAAGCAGGAGATGTTGTGCTCCTTCATCCGTTTATCTTGCATGCCGCGTCACAAAATCCTTCCGGTCGCGCTCGTTTTATCACGAATCCACCTGTCGGTCTCGCAGAGCCGATGAACTTCAATCGTGAGAATCCTGACGATTTCTCACCGGTTGAATTAAGTGTCTTGCGCGGATTGGGTAAAGACCGCCTGGATTTCAAACCGACAGCACCGCGGGAACGCTTAGTCCCAGAGCGAGTTCAGCGTCAGAAGAAGATGCTCGAGGAGCAGAAGAAGCGGCTTGAGATAGGATAGGTTTTCATAAAAAAGGCGATTGCGCGTGAGCCTATAGGTGGGCTTGGGCAATCGCCTTTATACTGGTTTTGGAGTGGTTTTCAAGGGACTATACACCTCCTGAAATCGTCTGTTCAATTAGTCCAAGTTGTTGACATGCCTGTTTGAGTTTGATTTCGACTTGGTTTATCAACTGGGTGACACGTCCTGGGCTGAGATGTAAGACTTCGGCGATGTCACGGTTCCGCATGTCCTGGCGAATGCAGCCGAAAACTTGTTGTTCACGCGGTGTTAACTCGTTTAGGAGTTGCGGAACGCGCGTTCAAAGTTGGCGATTGAGATGTCCCAAATGAGGGCATCGACGAAGGATTCGGTTGTGGGATCCGGGGCGTTTGGCATGAACGGAATATCGGTGTCGGCTTCGGTATCTGCTGTGTTATGAATATCCGATGCTCCGATGGGTTCGAGTCTTTCGCGTCCTTGATGTATGAATTCTTTTCGTCTTGCGTTGGTGAGGTTAATACAGATACGCGGACGGATAAACGTCCCGAAACTCGCACGGCTTTCATGTGCTGGATCAAAGGCGGGACCTTTTTCGAGGAGCGTGATAGCGGCGATCTGTAGGAAATCG
>JAKZUG010000357.1:0-11528 GCA_047516705.1 Candidatus Poribacteria bacterium
AGTTGTTGGGTTTCGCTATCTCTATTTATAGGAAACGGTCATGTACAAGCAGAATGCTCTGTATAAACTGGCGGTGCTTGTTCTTTTACCGCTCTACCCAACCTACATTTAGGTTTAGATTTTATTATCGAACTCACGTTATTTATAGACATAGCACCCCTCCGGGGTGCGTTTGCTTGAATATACCGTTTTCTATTCTCACTGCGAAGCAATAGTACCCCTCCGGGGTGAGGGAAGTGCCCGGAAACCTTGTTGAAACGTCCAATATTTGTTAGTAGCAACTTGGGTTATAATATGCTACCGTTACAGTACTGAGTCAGGATTTACGCAAATTTAGCACATTGGACGATATTTTTTGATTTTTAACCCCCTAAATCCCCCTTATCAGGGGGACTTACGAAGCAGCTGCGTAAGTCCTATGAGTACTGATAACTATTAATGAAAAAATCTTGACATCTGCTCATAAATTCTGTAAACTTATTTTAACTGTTTCCGTTAAAGAGTATGTTAGCATGCAATTGTCCACCGCTTCCTTAGGTGAGGCAAAACTTCAAACCGATACTCAAAAAGTCGGGACTCATGGACAAATTGATTGATGATGAATTGTTAGTCGCTCAGTTTCAAGCCGGTCGCCAAAATGCCTTCGATGAGTTGATGAAACGTTACAAATCCAAGATTTTCTCGTATCTACTACGTTCGGTCAGAAATTACGAGGATGCCGAGGACATCACCATTGAAGTCTTTTTCAAAGCGTACCGCGCCTTAGAAGGTTGGCAACCGAAAGCCAAATTTTCGACATGGCTTTACAAGATTGCGTCCAATCTTGCTATCGATTACCACCGTGCGAAAGCGCGTCACCCTGTCTATGCGTTGGACGACACAGAAATTCCTGAAGTGCATCTCGTTGCCACCGATCTCCATAGCGATCCGGAGAAACAACTCGTAGAGAAAGAACGCGGTCTCATGATCCGTGAGGCAGTTGATCAACTCTCCCCGAAACAGAAAGCAGTCTTCATGTTAAGTCGGTATGAAGGCTTGCAACTTAAAGAGGTTGCTGAAACACTGGATATGGCGGAAGGCACCGTAAAAATTCACCTCCACCGCGCAGTAAAACGACTGCAAACGCTCCTACGTCCACTGTGGGAAAATAATGAAATTTGAAAGGAGAAGGGTTTATGCCTAAATGTAAGAAATCCGAAGGGCAAGCTATTGATTATGCTTACAAACTTCTGCCACCGGCAGAAGAAAAGCCCTTTGAAACACATCTCAAAAATTGCGAGGACTGTACCGAAGCGGTTGAATCCTACACAGCAGTCCTTGAGTTGGCAGATAACGCGCAAGAAGAACTTGTCGTGCCTGAACTCGCACTTCAGAACATCGAAATGAACGTGTACAAACGGCTCGCCGCGACACAAGAACAGACGCTGCTCTCACGCCTCCGTACCTACTTTGCGAGTGTTGGATATCCCTTCGGTTGGTACAAAACCGCTGCGGTAAGTAGTGTCGCCATCGCTTTGATTGCCGCTGTTGTCCTAATCGGAAAACCGTTCCAACCTGAAGTGACTTTGCAGTTATCCGAAGCACAGTCCGCGGATGCACGTATCGAACAGTATCGCCAACAAGGCATTCAACGAAATTTAGAGGAGGTACTGATTGCACATCACCTCCGCAATGATGCATGGGAAACAGAAAGCCAGCTCCACCGAATGAAAGAACAGGCACAAGGCACAAATTGGACGAAAGTGGCCGACAAACATCTTCAGAATCTTCAATCGGGGACTTTGTCCCTCAATAGCACCAACAACTAAGGGATACTCGCCATGGAAACGTCAAGCAGGCTTACATTTCTCTTATACGCGCTGCTGATAATTCTCCTCAACCCGCTTGCACACGCGCAATCTGAAGAGGTGAACACCTTAGTTCAGGCAGGACGCTACTCGCAAGCCAGCAATAAACTTGAGTCACTTGCCGAGTCTGCTAAAGACATTGCTGTGAAAAGCTGGTGCTACTATCAGATCGGCGAAATTCATTATAACTATACCCATCAGTACACGAGAGCCGCCGCGGCTTATGATAAAATCCTGAAGCTTGAAAAAAAGGGGCTTGCCGCTGAGGAAATCTTCCTTGCCATCATCAAGAAAGGTGATGTTTATACGCGCATGGGTAATTACCAAGACGCTATCCAAACTTACGATAGACTGATCAAACTTGCCCCTGCTTCCCACTTCGTGCATAAAACCGGATTACAAAAGATTCGGGACATCAATACCGCACTTGCGGATCTCAGGGAACAGCAACGCATCGCTATTCAGTACAAGGGAACCCCTCTTGCCGTTATTGCCCAATTCCAGATAGCTGAACTCTATAGGAATCCGTCGCAACTCAACCAGCCCGAAAAGGCAATCACGAAGTACGAGGCACTCTTAGAAGCGCATCCAGAAGCAATCGTCGCACCAGAAGCAAGATGGCGGATTGCAAATTTAAGGCATACCGTTCTCAACCAATCTGCTTTGGCAATGGCAACGTATAGGAAAGTCGCTGACACCTACCCTACGAGTAACTTCGCTGCCGAGGCACTCTTTCAAATGGCTAACATCCACCGGACTGCCGAGAAATACTCGCTTGCGATCCCCGTGTTTGAGAGACTCAAACAGAGATACCCCAATTTCTGGAATATGCACGCCGTTCTCTATTGGATGGGAGTCTGTTATGAGGAGAATCTGCACTATCCGAAAGCGATTGAGGCTTTTAAAACCTTTCTCTACGTCTATCTGCCACAACTCGATCCAGGGTATTTAGGACAGATCTCGATGCACGATAAGAGCCTGTCTGAAGTGAAAACACAGATTGGTAAGAAAATCGAGGAACTCACACAACAGATGTCGGAAGTGGAAGCGGAACGGCTGGATGCCGCTCGTTCAGAACAGAACTTCACTTTAGCCTTAGAAATCGCCCGAAATCTTATCGCAACGGCACCAGACACATCGCATGCGAAACAGGCGGTGGAACAACTCTCCACACTTCAACACCTCGCTGCGATTCAAAATCTGCGTGAGCAGCTTCACAACAATGCTTCAGGCCCGATAGAAGCGGCACGCGCCCTGTTTCAAATCGGCACCATCTATGAACGACAGTTGCAGGACTATCCAAAGGCTATTGAGGCGTATCAAGAAGTATCGAAATATCATCCCGAATCAACCTATTCCGCTGAAGCCCTCTACCGCAGTGGACTCGTGTACGCAAAGCAACTCTCTGCACCGAATGAAGCGATCGAAACTTACAAAGAGGTTATCACAAGGCATCCGAAGACTTTACAAGCGATGATGGCAAACTTCCAGTTGGGTGAACTCTACAGAGAACTGCACCGTTACAACGAAGCATTACAAGCCTACGAAACAACCATCGGTTATCCAGAACGCGATCGGTATCTTGCAGGCGGGTATAAGGATAGTTTCGCCGATCGGGCACAATTCCGCATCGGTCGCGTCCACTACGATGACAACCGTTACGACGAGGCACGGTTTGTTTTTCAGACGTTCATTCAGAACCGTGAGCAGTCTCCACGCCGTGCCGCTGCTTACATCTTCCTCGCCGCTATCAGTGAAGAACGTGCCGAAATTAGCCAAGCCGCCGAATACTACAAAAAGGCGGAGACCTTACTCAAGGATAATCCTGTCCAAATGAGGATGCTCATTGAAGAAGCTACTGCACTCGGCACCCTTCAATCCACCGATGCAGATGCGGTTATGCAGTTTCTTGAAGAAAAGCAAAAACGTCTCTCAAGAGAAAAAACAAAATCCGACTGATTTTCCACAGTTCACAATTTATGCTGGACTGTAGTTGTTTCCGTAGGGCGTGCGGTGGGCATTTTGGTTGAGCGGGAAATGGAATGATTGGTATTGGTTCTGTAAGATATATAGAGTGTCGCGGGCGTACCATTGGCAGTATGGGCTGCCTGATGCAGAGCAACGAAGGAGTGGTAGGAAAACATGATGTACACCTTATCTCCAAACTGCTTAATCAACTGAGCCTGATAAAGATGCTTTTCATTGGGTTCTCCCTTTAAAAACGATGTGTACACCTTCAGCCTTCGCCTTTTTCACCCGTCAACTATCAACATAATACCACAAATAGTCAAAAACGTCAAGGGAAAAAAAGCGATGTCTCAGGGGCATTTAGTTTTCCAAAATTTTAGGTTTTCGATCCTCGCGGACCCCTTGTAGGAGCGACCTCCCGGTCGCGACCCTTTCCGTCCAACCGACAAAACACCTAAAACTAAATATATCTGAGCGATGTCTCGCATATCCCAGACGAAAAAATAAGCACCTCACAGCAGCAATACAATCAACTGTCTGAGATGTCAACGCATCCACTTCGTCAAAAACGGGTAGGTATGCCGCAGTCGCACACTCGCGTATGTGCAGCCATCGCACACCCGCACATAGTGTAGCATTGTAAAGCAAAGTTGCCACGCAAGCAGCATCTCCTATCCCGAAAATCCATAAATCCCATAAATCACAGTTCTGACAACTGATAACTGAAAACCGAGGTGTTATCGGCGGTGGAGTCCCCACTTTTCAGGGTTTTTCAGGCGTGCGTCTCCGATACGTATCGGGATACCCGCTGGTGGCGGTGTCTGCTTTCTCAAAGGGGACCTGTTCGCCTGTGAGGTGTTTAGCCAGAGTGCGGTGTTGAGTCTCAGCGTGCGTTGCTGCCCCGATGTCTGAAGTGTCACCTGCTTGGATTCAATGGCGGTGACGGTTGTGTCTTTGCCGAGAGTATCGCCGAGGGTGACGATGTGGGTTGTGTTCGTAGCGGTGGCGAGGAGAAACGCTTTCGGTGCAGTATGATGCGATCTCTGGTGATGGGCTTAACAAGTGCCGAGCGAGATACAATCCTTGAGGATTTGACGTGTGTCATGTGGCGTGGGTAGGTCTTGTCTCGTGAGGCTGCCCCACTGGTGCCATGAATTCAATGAATAAACGTTAAGAAAGGTGGCGATTCCCAAGGAATCGCCACCGCAATGTTAGGGACCTGCAGTAGCCCTGTCAAAATCTTGAACGCCGCCGCCACCAGGACATCCTCCGCCAATAGAACCGCTTGCCGTGACCTGACGGCGCACGGTAAAATAGTTACTAAGTGAATCATTCGTTGCACCATTAAAAGCCAAAGACCTTGTCGGACGACCTGTACACGTTAAATAATAGCCACCACGCTTAATACCAGTGGCAGACACGTACGCGCTTGCATACGCGCTATTATTTCCTACAGTTGCATGCGCTGATGCATCGCACCAACACCCGTAAGCAGTGGAAATAACGGTAACAGCGACTAAAAAAACAGCCACCGTGAGAATTGTCAGAAGTTTCATTCGGGTAACTCCTCAGAGGTTAGGAAGGTAAAGGGATCAATGCCTTTGCCTTCAGTTGAATTTATATCAATTAAATGCACTTCGGGTGGTGGAAGGTCGAAAGGACCTTTTTGCTGCCAATTGACATCGCCAGCCCCAAGTGCCCTCGTAATCATCTTCACCATCGAACCATCAGGATGTTCGACTTCTTCCCATTCAACATAGAGTGTATTTAGATAATGTGCGCGAACTCTATTGGTGCCATGCTCTATCGAACCACCTATAAAGTCTCGCGTGCCCTGTTGCCAAAGTTTTACAAGCACATGGTCTATCAACTTATGTTCATAAGACCAATCGTTTTGCTCGTCTTCAGGATAATCCCAGTAAGGAGTCATGGGATATCCATCGGGGGTTGTTTTGAAATCCACAGGTTCAGGGACTTCCGCTTCTAAGGGGATATCCAATACATCTGTAGGAGCGGTAAGATCCGTGACATCTTCAGACATCACATCTATCTCTTCAGACACGATGTCATGAGAGTGTGGATCATCGGTTGTTGGTGCATCCGTTTGTTCCACGATGTCGATACCTGGGTTCTCGGGTTGCTGGTTGTGCTGAATGGTTGAGGTAGATTCCAGCTGTAGCAGAGACTCCTTCGTTTTCAAGACTTCTTTTTGAGTAGTGCGCTTGACGTATTCCAGATAAAGGGACCCACACACGACTATCAGAACAAAGAAAACGAGTCCAACTTGGATCAATCTGCTTGAGAGAATACCACGGAACATATACAAGACCTCCTTGTGAGTATTCATTACAGGGATTGATGGATACCTTTCAGACAGAACCTGAAAACCATCTATCTCTGAGGGTGTGAACCAAATAATGATGCGAGAATTAGCGAGACACCCTTTTCCAAAAGTATGTTGTTCAATATTTCCTTGCAGGCTTGCAAGAGTGTGTCTCATAAATAGTTGATGGCGTTTAGCGATATTGATTGTAATGAAGTCATCGTCTCTGGTAAACTGAAGGGATACCCCTCAAGGTGGAGCGTTTTTTCAGTTGGATAGAGGATTTTCGGCGTTTGGTGGTTCGCTGGGAATATCATGCTGCGAACTACTTAGAATTTCTTCACCTCGTCTGTGTACGTATGTAGGTAGAATTTGCACAATCGGCAAAAATTTCTGGTGAACACTACGCTGTTCGCGTTGAGCGCACACCTATTATGGTACCTCTGGATGTTACTTAGTGCTAATAAGGAGAATATATATTAGGATGTGCCTTCCACACGCGCTAATAGTGAAGGATGGAGTTCCACGGAATAAGGTGTCGCATCCGTTAGCTGCTTATGCGAATCGGGTAATTTGTTGAGTTCTGCAGTTGTCCGTGCCTGAATGTCCTGCAGCGTTGGGAAATCGGATACCAGTTCTCCGTTTTGGATGATTGGCACAAGAAGCGGTTGACCCTCGGAAACCTCTTCATCCCATAGCGTCACCCAATCCTTAGCATAATTCCCAGCGGTATCGGTTAGGCGATAGACCTGCTTCTTGCCCGGTATCGTGGCTTTGAAAGGCTCATCAAGCGACTGTTTCCCGACAGGTCTGCCGTCACTCTCGACCAACTTATAGACACCACCGAGTGCAGACGGAAAGCCTTCACCGGAAAGCGAATTGAAGTTGGCACCTGTAGCAAGCCGTGTGCCGACACCGAAACTGTCAAGCGGCGCACCGTTCCTGAGCAAGGAGTCTATCTGGAATTCATCCAATTCATTGCTTGCGATAATTTGGACGTAATCAAGTCCCTCAGCATCAAGGATACGACGCACCTGTTTGCTGAGTTGCAAGAGGTCGCCGCTGTCCAATCGGACAGCGCGTAGCCGTGTGCCGCGCGCTTCCAACTCTTTTGCGACGATGCAGGCGTTTCGCGCACCTTCAAGTGTATCGTACGTATCAATCAGGAGTGTCGTGTTGTTTGGAAAAGCTGCAGCGTAATCACGGAAAGCTTCTAATTCGGTAGGACGTTCGGAGACGAATTTATGTGCCATCGTGCCGACGTACGGAATATTGAAGTAGCGTCCTGCAAGCACCAGTGACGTACCGCTTGCACCACCGATAAAGGAGGCACGCGCAGCCAAGATACCAGCATCCCTACCGTGTGCGCGTCGCGCTCCGAAGTCAAAAACAGGTTTACCTCGCGCAGCTTGCACTATCCGCGAGGCTTTCGTGGCAATCAGCGTTTGGAAATTCATGACACAGAGCAGATAGGTTTCAAAAAGTTGGACTTCTTGAGACCTGCCCGTGACGTTGATAATCGGTTCGTTGGGAAAAACAGGCGTGCCTTCCGGAACAGCGAAAACGGAGCCATCGAAACGGAAATCTCTAAGCGAAGCGAGATAGTCAGCACTCAGATCCCCACGTTCTGCCAACCAGTCAAGTGTAGCATCCGTAAAACGCAAATTTAAGATGTAGTGGATGACCTGTTCCAACCCAGCGGCAATGAGATATTGTCCTTGTGGGATCTCACGGACGTAGTAGTTTGCAGTGATAATAGAATTATTCCCTGCATCGAAATCGGCTTGCCCCATCGTCAGTTGATAGTAATCAACGAAGAGTGCCATCTCCTCCACTGGAAGCAAGGCAGATTCAGGTGAACGGCGCAAATCGGCGTTCATAGACTTTTACCCTCAGTGATAACACGTTTCTGGTTGACAGATAGATTTCGATGCGTATCCACCTGACCGGAGGGCCAGACAATTTCAAGGACATCAACCTTTCTATATACTCCGAGACCGATTTCAAGAGGTAGACTATTCGTTGAGCCGAAACCGCATCCACCACTAACTTCTCTGTAGATCACGCTATCACCAACGCGCAAAGTCACCTTAGCACCAATGCCGTCTCGATTGCTCTTGACCCCGACCAATTTTAAGGTTAGCCAATTGTTTCCAACACCGGTATTTTGGTAGAAGAGATTATGCCACTGATCCCCAATAAACGCGCCGCCAACAGGAACGTAGATATCCACATCGCCATCCATATCGGCATCGCCAAAAGTTACCCCGTGCCCTTTTCCGATGTTGCCTAATCCTAAAGCGAAAGTAGCATCCGTAAAAGTGCCGTCTCCATTGTTGTGGAAGAGCGCGTCACGTTCAAGTCGTCCCATCTGGGGTGCACCGGTCGCGAGATAGATATCAAGGTAACCGTCGCTATCAATATCGCCGAAATTTGCCCCCATCGCGCCAAAAGCGTGATAGAGTCCAGATTCACGAGTGACATCGGTAAAGGTGCCGTCCCCGTTGTTGCGGTAAAGCATCTGCCGATCGCCGTCGTGTGGCGCAGCCCCAGTGATTTGCCCAGCGATAAAGGCTTGGAACGAACCAGAATTCGAGATGAAGATGTCTAAATCGGCATCATTGTCAACATCTAAAAAGAAGGTGACAAAGGCATCTGTGACAAGGAGATTCATGCCGGTCGTCGGGGTGACATCGGTGAACGTGCCATCACCGTTATTGCGATAAAGGACATTGGACTGCCCGAAGTTGACGACATGCAGATCGATATATCCGTCTTTATCGTAGTCACCCCAAGCGGTTCCGAGGGAATTACCGGTATTCGCGACCCCTGCACTTTCAGCGGTATTCGTAAAGGTACCATCGCCGTTATTGTGGTATAAGACATTCGCGGCACCATCGCCGATAACCCCATCTGCGATATAGAGGTCAAGGAAACCGTCGTTGTCGTAATCTGCCCAAGCAGCACAGAAACTACTCTGCGGATCCGCAACGCCTGCGGTATGTGTGACATCAGTGAAGGTGCCGTCACCATTGTTATGATAGAGCGTATTCTCAGCAGCACCAGACCAACCGCCACGGGTGATATAGAGATCGAGGAAACCGTCGTTATCGTAATCCGCGAAAAGTGATCCCCAACCGCCTCTTGGATCAGCGATCCCTGCTTGTTCTGCCACGTTGGTAAAAGTGCCATCACCGTTATTGCGATACAGCGCGTGCGGTTGGTAAGTGCCAACTGCGACGATATCCTGATCGCCATCATTATCATAATCTCCCCATGCACTACCGCGTCCACAGTCAACCTTGTTCATCTTCAAATCAGGTGCGACATCGGTGAATTGGTTATCAGTTATCAGTTTTCGGTTATCAGTCAAGAGACTCTTGTTACTGACTGCTATTTTAAACTCCTCTGACAATTCTGCTGGATAGCCCCCGAGTTTGTCATAAGCCGTCCATAGGTTCCACAAAGTCTCGGGATCTCGGGGTTTGAGGCGGAGCGATTCTTTGAAATTTGTTACCGCTTTTTCAAGATCACCCTGCCGAAGATGATAGACACCGAGATAGTAGTATGCCCCAGAGTGCCGACGGTAATTTTGGATGATATTTTCAAATCGCTTGGCGGCTTTGTCGGCTTCACCGAGGCGGAATTCAGCTAAGCCGAGCTGGAGCATCGCTTCCAAGTTATTCGGTTCAAGCTCAAGCACCTTCTCAAATTGACGTTTAGATGCCGAGAGATCCGGGACGAGCATCTGTTGCGGTGCACCTAAGAAATAACCGAGTCTGATGCGTGCCTCGGTATCATCAGGGTTTACCTTCAACGCATTGGTGAGAGCAGTGGTAGAATCAGAGAACCGCTGTTGATAACTGAAAACCTGTGCTAATGTCAGATACGCTCTCGAAAGTTTATCCTTCGCTTCAGGGACCTGATTAAGCTGTCCTATTAACGTCTGTAATGTCGCCTCGGCGGGGGAAAACTTTTGCTGTCTGATATAGGTACGTGCAAGCAACATGCGTGTATCATGAGCATTGACATCAATCTTCAAACATGCCTGAAATGCTCTCTCTGCCTCAGCGAAATCGTTTACGTCCAGCGCGTCAATTCCCTTCTGATACTCCGCAGTGAATTGCGGATCTACCGCCTTACTTTGGGGGCGATCTGTATTACAACCGGCAATGATGAGGAGAATTAAGAAAATATATAGGGATTTTCGCATATTGGTCTTCGGTTATCAGCGGGGATGGCTATCGGTTTTCAGTAAGAGGTTTTAGGTTATTCCAACACCTCTTTTACTGATTGCTGACAATTATTGACGTTCTGCCAACCGTGCCTTCAATTCTTCTTTCTGAACAGGCTGAGCCAAATCCATAAGATAAATTCGCATGTGATCCGAACGGTCAGCACTAAACACAAGTTTCTTTCCATCTCGTGAGAGACTCGGTTCAAAATGAGCGCCGATGTGGTTTGTCAGTTGGGTTTTATTTGTGCCATCAGTGTTCATCATCCAGAGTGTATAATGGTTATGTGCGTTCGAGACATAGATAATCCGTTTACCATCTGGCGTGAAAGTTGGGTGATAATGGCTTGTATCTGAAAAGGTTAACTGCTTTGCTGTACCACCTGCTGCATTAACAATGAAAATCTGGTAGATGTCCTCTACCATTGAAGAGAAGGCTATCTGCTTCCCATTCATGGACCATGTAGGGTGTCCGTCATCCACATCGTTATGCGTCAATTGCCTCTTATTGCTGCCATCAATATTAATGACATAAATTTCCAAAGTGTCGTTATTCTCAGTACTCCCCGGAGTGCTCGCGGCTTCCTGTGGGGGTGCCTTGGATTCAAAGGCAATTTTTTGTCCATCAGGTGAAAAAACGGGTGCGCGGTCCGCGCCATCTACATCAACCATGGGACGCTGGTTCCGCCCGTCAATATCCATGAGATAGATGGAAGCACGGCTTGGATCCGAACCGCTTGCTTGGATAGGCGGGAGCATCATCCCTCCGCGAGTGCGTTCTGTAACGAAAGCGAGCGCCTTTCCGTCCGGCGAAAAAGCAGGCATATATTCGTCAAGTTCATCGGTATGTGTGAGTTGCCGAAGTGAACGATCCGTGAGATCCATGAGATACAACTCGGCGTTTTGGAGACGATTTGATGCGAAGGCGACCCATTTTCCATCAGGTGAGATTGCCGGACTATAGTCATCGTTGTACTTCGCAGTAAACGTCATCATATTCCCTTTTTCGGTAAAGGTCTGCTCGTAATCGTCGCTGCCTTCGGTGCGGAGGCGTTGGACGTGATAGGCATCACCCGTGAGTCCCGCGAGTTTTGAAATGATGTCACGCGTCGGCGATGTCTCTAACAACCGATTAAATTGACGAAGGGCGAGGGGT
>JAKZUG010000358.1:0-2920 GCA_047516705.1 Candidatus Poribacteria bacterium
AGGTGGTAGTGGTTCTGCAGGAAGCGTCTGCTCTTTTGACATATTTCTGAGCCTTTCTATTCATACGCCATGATAACCAGCACGTAGGTTGGGTTGAACGGGATCTTACTGTAAACCGTACAGAGAAGATAACTTTGAAATATAAAGAAACCTGAAATCATCAAAACACAAGTGAAACCCAACACATTCGTATACCGACAGCGTTTGGGGTGTTGGGTTTCGCTATCTCTATTTACACGGATGGTTCATCAAAAATCAGCATTCTCCGTATAAACTGTAGGGTTCTTGGTCCTTTACCGCTCTACCCAACCTACGGTGAACTACACTCACACCCTATTCATACGCTATGACAGTCAGTGGGAGCTTCTCACGTTGTTTACCGAGTTCAGTACGGACACCGTTTGGGTTCAAGACCGTGACCGTTCCCGTGATGTCGTGAAGCGGAAAATCGCTCTGCGGTTGTGTGAACTCGACAGCGGGACGGTCGTGCTTGTCCTCAACAAAACAGTCGATGAAATCGATGCCGCCCATGGTTTGGACTATGTTCGTTTGCGGCAAGGACAAGGAAATCGGAGACCACTCGCCACTGAACTGACGATCGCTGGCAGCATTGATGACACTGCAATTAGTGAAGGTCACCCGTGCCCCTTTTGCTGATTTTTCCTGAACCTTGATACCGAAACCGATGGTACTCTCAACTGTGCAGTTATCAAATTCAATACTACCGCCGGGTCCATTGTCTCTAATCTTTGATACACGGATACCGGTTCCGTGTTTACTGCTGATGTAACAATTTTCAAATCGCATTGTCACGTCATCAGTTTCATCGGTGGTGTGCGCCAAGAAGATTTCGATACCGTCTCCAGCGTTATCAATAAACTTGCAGCCGGAGAATAGGACGTTCTTTATTCGCTGCTCGCTTTTGTCGGGTTCAATATCTACCCCAGAGCAAGGCGGGGTTCCCCACGTGTTTGAAAACGAGCAGTTTTCGACTTTGAGGTTTTCAGCACTAATAACACTGATGCCTTGTCGGTAGTGGTTGTTGCAGACGATATCGCGTAGATGGACATCTTCAGAGAACGAGCATTCCTTGCCGCCGTTGACATAGATGCCGTCTCCACCGCTATCTTCGAGTGTTAATCCTGCGACAGTTACATTTTTACTGCCTCGAATCGCGAGTGTCATCCGCCACTCCGCCTTCTCGTACTGCCCGTACCATCGGTGCCAGCCCATCTGTTCAAGCACAAGTCCAGTGATATAGTCCTGTTTCCACATACGGAAGGTCGCGCCATATCCACGGATAGTGAGGTTCTCAACATCTTGTGCAATGAACATAGAGTCGCCTCTGCCGCGGTACTCACCTCGTTTTGCCGTGACGACCGTCCCGGGTTCAAAAATTAACTCTTGATTTCCAGCAAGTTTAATTGGTCGAACCATCCAGTCGGCGCGCATATTGGGAACAACCAAGCGTTTCGCGCCCGAGTCAATAGCGGCTTGTAAGGTTTCTGTCGCGTCCTCTGGGTTGAAGCCCCACCATGCGGCATTGGCAACTGAACTTTTTCCAGACTTAACGTCTGCAATTGCTTCAAGATTTGTCATCGTTAACCTCATCTTGTCCAAGCTAGGTACGGTTGATGAATCTTAAAGAAATATTTGGGTAATTCGGGGTTACAAACTCCTCCCACATTGCCCGATTAAATTCTTCATCTTCATAAAACCGCACCGGTCAATCAGTTTACAGCGCAAACGTCTTCTCATCATCAAGCAGCATGAGAGCAAACCAGGTATTGATGTCCGTGCGATCTGGGGCAATCTGATTGAGCATCTTTGCCATCATCGCTTTGTGTCGCTCAGTCGTGGGTCCCATCTGCGTCATCTGTTCGTTATATGCTGCGATGTCCGCTTCGCTTTTCGGATGATCTGCTTTCAACCACGCTTCAACTTCGGCATCGGTTGATAACGTTTTTAGTGCTTCAGTGAATTCTGCAGCGGAAACGCTGAGAAACGCGAGCGTCGCCCGGTCAATCCCGGAATCCTCACCATAAAAATAGGCACCGAGCATGTTGCTATTGAATGCTCTGCCTTTGTCAATCAACCGTGCGAGTTGAACCATTCCGTAAACATCGGTATTATAAGGGCTTCGTGGTGCGCGGCGGTTGAGATCGATAATACCGAAACTCAACTGGTCATCCAAGTCCTGCAGTGCGACCCACGTCGTAATATCTGTGCGGGTCGGATCTATTTCTTGGAGACGTGCGTTAAACCGTTCCTGTGACGCTTCATTGGGGGCATAGTTTACCAATGTTTCGTTGAAAGCACCAATTTCGTCCTGCGATTTACCGCAGTTTTCCAACACCCACGCGCCGATTTCGAGATCGTTCGGGTTGTTAACCGCTGCTTCCTGAAAATCAGTTGCTGAGATACCGAGGAACGTTAAAATACGGATATCCTGCCCGGAGTCGTCGCCGTATTTGTATTCACCAATTTTATCGGCGCGCTCGGCGCGCGCTTTGTCCGCCATGCGTGCGACACCGCAGATGCCAGCAATATCTTTAGCGCGTGCACTACGTGGCGGACCAGTGGTGAGGTCGACCTGCCAGAAACTCCCCCAATCGTCAAGTTCCATTGATTGTAGCACGGTTGTAATATCGGTTCTACCGGGTGCGAAGCGAGCGAGCCGATCCTTCAAGCGTTGTTTATGCGCATCGGTATCGGGCAGTTGAGTGAGGGCGGCATCGTTAAATTCGGCAATCTCTGCCGCTGTTTTTCCGCTCGTTTCAAGTACCCAGTGCCCGAGGGCGGTATCGTCGCGTTCCCCAGCGGCTTCGGCGAAAGCATCGGCTGAAATCCCTAAGAATACTAAGACGCGTTGATCTAAACCGGAGTTCTCACCGTAGACATACTCGCCGAGGGTTTCCTC
>JAKZUG010000359.1:0-2931 GCA_047516705.1 Candidatus Poribacteria bacterium
TCCTATCGGAGCAATCAACCTCGGTTGTATCATCATCCTCCGGTAGAAGTTGGTCGTACTTGCGATTCTTGCTTTTGAGACAACTTATCGATGCAAATTATTGCCGAACAAAAACTCACTGAATTTGCCCAAAGACATTCAACTTCCAGACCGGGACTTTTCCGTTGGCTTGAATTGATGCAACAAAAGAATTTCAGTTCAATAAATGAGTTGCGAGAAACGTTTCCCCACGCGGACTTAGTAAAAAAAGAAACACCTGCACAACCAAAACAGCGGGTTCCGTACAGCAACCGTGAAACAACGTTTACGGTATTCAATATTGGCGGCAACAAAGCACGCCTTATTGCAATTATGCGATATGACTCTCAGCAGGTTGTCATTCATGAGGTGCTAACGCACGCTGAGTACGATGCATGGAACAGAAAGAGGTAACAAACGATGTCAACTGAAATGCAAACGCCACAAAATATATTGTCAACATTCACACCTTTTGGACCACCAGTCTTAAGCGCACACGGTTTCCCAAAGCGAGTGTTACTTGCATCGACACAACCTTTCGCCCAAGAATTTATTGATGCTATACCTTACCCGGAAAGTGCCACAAAATGGCTTATAAGTTTACTAAATCTGTTAGCCGGTATCGTGAATCGGAACGAAGATCTTAGCCGTGTCGTGGTAACGGAAACCGAGTACCAACAACTTTCAGCAATCTTGGACGATTTAATCTATGGTATCGGCGAGGATGAAAACCACCCCTTATCGGCAGCAATGACGTTGGTCGGTATGCTTATTAAGGCGTATGAAGATCAACATTTTCCAAAGTTAACAGATCTCTTCCCAGAACTAACAAAAGAGATACATAATAAGACAGCTAACGAGAGTAGAAGCATCACTTCTACCATATCAGGACAGATTGACACAGATTTTGTTATTGTTTTCCTTTCGATTGGTTGTCTGCTTTGGAAAGGCAGCAAGGCAGAGGAGGCTATTTCTGCCTATGATTTGGCAATCCGTATAGACCCGGATTACGCCAGTATTTATGCCGGTCGCGGCGAAGCAAAATCCTCGCTAAATGACTTTATGGGCGCGAAGGCGGATCTCCAGCGGGCATTGAAACTCGCGGAAAAACAGGAAGAAAAGAATTTCAGCATTGCTATTGACGAGCGACTTCAAGAGCTTGATGTGGTGGAGGCTGTTGTTGCGTATTTCTCTGAACCCAAGTTTGCTAAATTCTCTATTCTCAGAGAGTGTAGCATTCAGATGGGACCGATCAACAGCAGAGCTGACATTGTACTACATGATACTGAAGGAAACTTTATCGCTATTGCAGAGTGCAAAGCACCAGGTGGTGCAAATTATGGAATACCTCAACTGCAAAGTTTCCTCTGTGCAACCGACACACCGTTTGGTATATTTGCCTCCAGCACAAACAGAGATTCATGGATTTTCTATGAGAATTTACGTCACAACCGATTTCGACGAATTGAGCGTTCTGATTTTGAGAAAAGGGTTCTTGAGTAGGTAGAACATGAACGCGAAATTAGTCACATTTTATTTATAATTAACCCAAATTGCTAGTAAAAAATTTTGAACGTTTCAACGAAGAGTCTTAGGCATTTTCCCCACCCCAGAGGGGTGAAATGTCTATAGAAAAAGGTATATCAACGTCACGCACTCCAGCGGAGTGCTATGTAAGTAAATAGGTGGCTTGCGTTAAGATAACATTTTTGAGGTTCTTATATATGGCTGCAAATATTAAACCAAAGACGATATTCACGGGTGATAATCTACCTATAATGCGTGGGATAAATAGTGAGTCCATTGATCTCATATATTTAGACCCACCCTTTAATAGCAATGCCAACTACGCAGCACCTATAGGTTCAGAGGCTGCGGGCGCTGAATTTAAAGATACGTGGACGCTTAATGATGTTGATGCTGCTTGGCTTGATTTAATTGAGGCAAAACACCCCGCACTCAACCGAGTTATCCACGCGGCAATGACGGACTCCGATAAATCTTACCTCATTTACATGGCGGTTCGGTTGCTGGAGATGGAGAGGATACTCAAGGATACAGGGTCAATCTACCTACACTGCGATCCGACAATGAGCCATTATCTGAAGTTGGCGATGGATGCGGTGTTTGGAAAGGAAAATTTTTAGCAGACATAACATGGAAACGTTATGCGGCACATAGTCTATCAAAATCTGCCGTTGACACTATATCGGATCATCTTCTTTACTATGCCAAAGACAACACGCATGTTATGGCTAATAGAGTAACCTCACAGTTAGATACAGAAAAATTAAACAAGAAATTTCCGCATGTAGAAACCGAAACGGGTCGTCGTTTTCAGCATGTAGCATTAGAACAGAATTCAAATAGGTCCAGTGCCGGAGAAGTTCGTAAAATAGGAGACAAAACTGTAACCTCTGATATTGGGTGGAGATGGAATCAATCAACGTTTGATGAAAGAATCGCCAAAAATCCATACCTAATCTACTGGACGCGCACTGGAAAGCCCAGATACAAGATTTACGCGGACGAATACGCAGGTGAACCTGTCGGAAACATTTGGACAGATATACCGTATCTTGCTTCTGGAGATGGTGAACGCACAGGCTACCCAATCCAAAAGCCCGTTGCTCTACTCAATAGAATCATCGAAGCCTCATCTAACGAAAGCGAGGTTGTTTTTGATCCGTTCTGTGGGTGCGCCACAACCCTCGTAGCAGCGGACAGACTTCAACGGGATTGGATAGGTATTGATATATCAGCGAAAGCCGCCGAGTTGGTTATCGAGCGTATCAAAGACGATCAGGGATTGCTTGAGGATATTATCGCTCGCGACGATGTACCCAGCCGCACGGATTTAGGCGAAATTCCGAGATACAACGCCCCTGAAAACAAGACACAGTTATATGGAGA
>JAKZUG010000360.1:0-4236 GCA_047516705.1 Candidatus Poribacteria bacterium
CTTGTTGGGTTTCGCTATGTCTATTCCACGAATGGGTAATTGAAAAGCAGTATTTTCCTGATAGACTGGCGGGTTCTTGGTCATTATCACTCTACCCAACCTACGGGTAAACTTCAATTTTATTATCGAACTCACGTTATAATACCGCTATGACACTTCTTGAAGCGATTTTTCTCGGCATTTTACAAGGATTAACCGAATTCCTACCCATTAGCAGCTCAGGACATCTCGTTTTGGCACAACAGTTCCTCGGACTGAAGGAACCTCTCGTCTTTTTCGATGTGATGCTTCATGTTGGAACGTTAGCGGCTGTACTTGTCGTATATCGTGAAGCGATAGGGAAGTTAGTAGTAAGCGGCGTTTCCACCCTCGCGGACACTCAATTTTGGCGGAAGCCGGGTTCAACGTTCAATACATCCCCTGAACTCAAGTTTATATGGTTAATACTGATCGGGACTATTCCGACTGGTGTCATCGCGGTGCTGTTCAAGACGGAGTTAGAATCTTTTTTCCATGAAGTTCGGCTTGTGAGCATCATGTTAATTCTCACCGGTGTTATTCTGCAATTGCCGCGACTCCGCAAACAGGATATGGAAGGTTCTGATGCTTCAACCGGAAGCTTGAAGACTTGGCACGCGCTGCTCATTGGGGTCGTCCAAGGCTGCGCAATTACACCGGGCATCTCTCGCTCCGGCACGACAATCTCGCTGGCTCTGTTCTTGGGGATTCCAGCCAAAACGGCCGCGGAATACTCCTTTCTGCTCTCAATTCCCGCGATACTCGGTGCAGTTGTGCTGAAAATCCGAGATGTCGGGGACACCACCATACCACTACACATCTTGGGCGCGGGAATGCTCGCCTCGTTCATTGTCGGATATATCGCGTTGCGGTTTCTATTGGTCGTGCTAAACCGAGGCAAATTTTCTCTGTTTTCCTATTACTGTATTGCTTTAGGATTGGTTTCGCTCTTGATCGCCTTAATCCAATAAGTCGCGACACACCCAAGGATTTTTTGATTGTAGTGGCGCATCTCCGGCACTACACCGATACTGTTTAAGAGGTCACAAATTTTCCTATCGTTTTGGAGTGTGTTCCGGATCCATTTTTTCCCAGTACATCTATAAATCAGACTGGCGAGATACATCTGCAACGGTTTTAGCCTGAAGCGTTTGAGATAACGGAGTGGAAACCCTAAGCCGTGTCCAGAAACAGCGAGCGCGCCACCGGGTTTCAGGACGCGTGCAAGCTCAGTCAAGGCAAGTCTATCATCTGGGACGTGTGGCATGACGAGGAAGCAGGTTACGAGATCAAAGGTTTCATCAGCAAAGGGCAATATCGGGAGTGAGGCACGTAGCAAGATAGGAACCGCGGCAGGTTGGTCTATTGAATTTTCGACTTGAGAACGTCCAAATACCAAGAACGTCTCATCTACATCAACCCCGATGAGGAGTTCCGGTGCGTCGGTGGAAAGTGCGACAAGGAGATTCCCCGGTCCGCATCCGACATCCAGCACTCTCTTGCCAGCAGCATTGATATTCAGTGCCTCAAGTTGTTTTCGCGTTGTGCCGCGCTTTAGTTCACGGTAAGCGTTCTGGATGTAGGCAGAATGCCATTTTGTCAATCTATTTTTCATCTTATGGACGATAAAAAAATCAACCTCTTACTAAATTGTGGCAGGGCTATTTAGTTTCAGTTTTTATCCATTTTGGTAGGAAAGTCGCGAATCGGAGTTCGCTCCTACAGGGGTATGTTGAGGTTTAGCGTTCACTTTTATCGTAGAACTAAATGCCATGAAACTGTGGGGAAACTGTCGTAAGTTGAAAACGGAACAGCGTAAGCCCAGCATTATTGGTGATATGCATCTATTGACTTAATCCGCATTATTCTTAAAAAACTGCCCGTAAATATCTTCCAATTTCCTGATGGATTCCGCACTGTTGAACTTCTGCTGAATAGTTGTGCGAGCGTTTTTGCCCAACTCCGTTGCAAAATCGGGAGCAGTTAGTATCCGATACAGTGCCGCCGCTAACGCTGTCGGATCCTTCGGCGGCACCCGAACGCCGTTTGCCTCGTCTTCAACCAGATTTGCGATACCAGTCAGATCCGATGCGATGCACGGCATCCCGATTCCCATCGCCTCAATCAGTGCATTCGGGGAACTCTCGTGTAGCGAAGGGAGGACAAAAACATCTGCCGTTAGCAGCACAGAAAAGACATCTTCACAAAAACCGGGGAACGTCACCTGTTCCGAAAGCCCATATTCAGTTACAAGCGCGCGGAGTTCCGCCTCAAGTTTACCTTCACCGAGAAACGTGCATCGCCATGCAACATTTTGTTGCTTCAGCAGGTTTAATGCCTCTATTAGATACCGATGCCCTTTTTCGGGTGCGAATCGTCCAACACTGACGATTAACTTTCCCTCGGTTTCAGGTGTTTGCGGCTGCGCCCATACCTCGGTCGGTAATTCTAATAGGTTGGGAATACTATGAATCTTCTTGTCTGGATACCGCTGGCAGAGATAGTGTTGAATCGGTTCGGAATTCGTCAGAAGGACATCGGCAGTATTATAGATGACCTTTTCCGTGATCCAGAGCCGAAACTTGCCGTATCGTGCATGGTAATCACCGCGTTGTGAGGCGACAAACGGGATATGCCGCCAGAGACCACATCTACGGGAGAGTCCACAGAGGAAATTGGAATACCACAGCCAACTGTGTACGATGTCGGGTTTAATTGCGTTGACAATACCAGCGATCGCGAATGCTTTTTCCAGCAGATGCTTGCGTTTGTCTCCACCAGCGAGTGTGGTGACCTCTCGGACACAAGGCGGCGCGATAAGTTCTGCCACGCGCTCCCCCTCGGCACGGCTCAGCACAACAGATACTTCATACCGTTCTGGCGGTAACCGCGCTATCGTTTTGAGTAGCTGCGATTCGGCACCGTCTTTTGTCATAGAATCAATGACATAGAGAATTCGCATCTTGGTCTATCGCCGGTGCGGGGCACCCTACCAATACGTGTAAAGCAGGACTTCCCCCACGATGAGTTGTGTGACGAGGATGCCCGCGACCCAATAGAGATCTGCCAGCGGACGCGCCGTGAGGTGTTTGGCAACCGGAATAACAAAAAACGGTACCATGAAAATCCAGATACGCTCAACTTCCATAGTAAATAAGGTCGAGAAGGTGAAAAAGAGGAGTGTAATCAAGAAACCGATGACAAAAGCGTCAGCGTTCTCGTGCCGGAAGATCCAAGGCGTACGTGGCTCACCGATTTCCTGTTCAGATGTGAGCGCGTTCTGCCGCCACTCTCTTATTGTTGAGACAAGCTGCCGAAGCCAGACGGCTGTTATTGGAAACCCTACACCGATAAGGAAGGCAAAAAGGTTGGCAACACTGAGATGGAAATAGCGTCCAACACTTTCGTAACCAGTCCCCATGCCCGTCTCGTCTTTTTCAATAGCTGCGATGAGTGCCTCAATTGGACGGAATCCGGTCGCGACGAAGAGCAGGAGGTAAAATCCGATGAATCCGGAACTCGCGAACAGCAGAACCTTCAGATACTGCACGAACCGTTTCCGTTCCAGCAAGGCGACAACGCACAAAAATACACCGACGATGACCGTAGAATAGGTCATGAACATGCCGAGCGCAAGCGAGACTCCTGTTAATAAACTGTAGGGACGGAATTCATACCATTTCTGATCGGATATGGTTTCTCGCTCTCGCGCGACATAAAAGAAGTAAACGCTTAGGATCGGGAAAACGCTGAAAGGACCATCCATTGAGGTGCCAGTGAACATCACAAAGTTGGGGGTGATAAGGAAAAGGAGGAGCGCGTATCGTCCCGCCTTCTCACCGTAGAGCATCTCCGCAAGCCGATAGATCGGTATCACCGTAAGCGCGGTAAAGAAGATTGAGGCTAACGATGCGGATATGAGATTGTAACCGAAGAGCCCACAAACATGCCATAGGAAAAGCACACCGCCCGGCGGATGCGTGCGTGTATGCCCAGAGAGCGTATCAAACAATTCCGGTTTGCTATAATCCCTAAGAAATCTGCGGATCCCGAGTTCGTCAACCCGCGGCACATCGCCATAATACTCCAGTGAAGTGCGCGTATACGGTTCCAAAAGCGTTAGGATTCGTTCTTTCTCGCCTTCTGCCCCTAATTCTCGGTATCCATCAATTTGGGCGACACTAATGGTAATCGCGATGAAACAGACGAACGCTATAC
>JAKZUG010000361.1:0-7364 GCA_047516705.1 Candidatus Poribacteria bacterium
GAATGGTGTCCCTAACAGTTTATCAACAGTAAGGGCATACTCTCACTCGAAGCCTGTCTAATATTCTGCGTTTTTGTTATGTTGAGTCAACTCGCTGAAAAAGACGTTTCAAAAACAGAAAACGCAGCCCCAGCGGGGCGATATGTGTGTAGAAATGCTGTCTCCACCAACGGTAAGCCCCAGCGGGGCGACATGTGTATAAAAAAGATGTTGGGTTTCAACAGATGCTAAGGCATTTTTCAATCCAGCTTACCACCTAAAGATTCTCAAAAATTGTCCAAAGCTTAGTATAAATAACGTGAGTTCGGAAAATAAAAAGTAAAGTTTTTGGTATAAAGAGAACCCCTCTGGTATAATGAGGTAAGCAAACCTTAACCCAAAGAAGTTCTCCATGAACATTATACCGCTTTTCTGTGAAATTGACGATTGTTTTCTTGACTCTCAAAAACAGATGCTATCCAGTGAACCCCCAGAGATACCCGATGTCCCGAAGAAACGCGGACGCCCTCGGGGTCTTCATAGCAGTGAGGTGATGACGATCCTCATCGCATTTCAGCAAAGTCAGTATAGAACCTTAAAGCACTTTTACCTAAAGCACGTCTGCCAGTATTGGCGTTGGGCGTTTCCAAAACTCGTCAACTATAACCGCTTCGTCGAGTTGATACCCGAAACTCTCGGCTCTTTGACTATTTACCTTGCTATGCGCCTGGAGACCCGAAGCACAAGGATCGCTTTCATTGACTCAACCTTGATGCCGGTTTGCGAGAACCCACGTATCCCGGGACATCGTGTTTTTCGCGGCATCGCTGAACGGACGAAAAACGCCAGGGGGTGGTCTTACGGGTTCAAACTTCATCTCATCGTCAATGAACACGGGGCACTGATGTCTGTTATGTTTACGCCTGCTAACGTAGATGATCGCATCCCAGTCGCCAAGTTGACCCAACATCTGTCTGGAAACCTTTATGGCGATAAGGGATATATCTCTAAAGACTTAGCAGAGGCACTCAAGGCAGAAGGGGTCTATTTGATAACCAAGGTTCGTAAAAACATCGAAACTCAACCTTTATCGGACTTTGATGCCCTCATGCTGAAAAAGCGGATGGTCATTGAATCTGTGATCGATCAACTCAAGAACCAGTGCCACCTGCAACATACGCGTCATCGGAGTGTAGTGAACTTTCAAGTCAATGCGGTGTCTGCGGTGATTGCGTATACACATCAGGCGAAGAAACCCTCGGTGAACCTTAGAACGCTTCAGGAAACAAAAGATTTACCTGGACCCTTTAACTTCTAAACTTTTATTCCGAACTCACGTTATCCTATACTAATTTTTAGCATAAGTCAAGGAAAAGTTGTGAAACCCACTTTCTTGACTGCCGTTAGAAAATTTGATAGCGTTTTATTCTTCCTTACAAGGCTACCGAAAGTTGAATGGTTCCGGCAACAACAGAAAAAAATTGATAAGAAAACAAATTTATGATATGCTGGTGTGAAGAGACTTCTTAACAATCCCACTGCTTTAGCTGTGGAAGTATGTCATTAGTCAGTTGTAAGAGCGAGTGTTTTTGCTTGGGTGTTTCTGCGTACTCGCGACCGACGACTGATAACTGACAACCAATAAAAAAGGAAAACATGAGAGGGAACAATACAGACACACCGCGCCCAGAATACCCGCGCCCAGATTTTCAACGCGGGACATCAGAAGGTATCGACTGGATATGCCTCAACGGTACATGGGAATTCGCATTCGATCCTGACGATATTGGCGAGCAAAACCAATGGTATTCACCAGAATCTACTGATAATTCTCCATGGACATTACAAATACAGGTCCCCTATCCTTGGGAAAGTCTTGCAGCATGGGGGCAGGAAAAACAGGCGGACAATGCAAACTACCTAAGTAAAAATGCCTATCTCAACCCAGAAGAGGTTACCTGTGGCGGCTTAGACCGCGAAGGTAATTACCGCGGCGAGCCGCGACATACAATCGGCTGGTATCGCAAAGAAGTCTCAGTCCCGGAAAATTGGGGGGACAGACGCGTTATTTTGAATTTTGGTGCTGTTGATTGGGAAGCAACAGTCTGGGTAAACGGAAATCAAATAGGCAAACACGAAAACGGATACCTACCGTTTGAACTTGACATCACAGATGCGCTTACGCCAGGACAACCTGCGCTGATCGTCGCTCGCGCTTATGATGCACAAGATCACGGTGAACAACTTGCTGGAAAACAGATAGGCTGGTATGTCCGTACCAGTGGTATCTGGCAAACGGTTTACCTCGAACCGAGAAACGCAACGTACATCGCGCAGTGCCATATCACGCCCGATATTGACAACGCTTCCGCTACGTTCTCCGTTAAAATAGACGGATCCTCAGAAAATACAGGGTTAACTTTACGTTGGAGCTGCGATGAACTCAATGGTTCTGTTCAGATTTCCAGCAATGAGACAGAATGGACAGTCAGCATCCCTCCTGAACAGCTGCGTTTGTGGGATGTAGACACCCCGAATCTCTACGATGTTACGCTTGAATTAGTAGCAGAAGACACAGTTATTGACAGAATTTTCACGTACTTTGGGATGCGGAAAGTCTCCATTGCAAAAGCCCCAGGTGGAGACTATCAGTATATCTACCTTAACAACCGTCCTGTCTATCTCCTCGGTGCGCTCAATCAGTCGTTTAACCCGGAAGGTGTGTACACGTTCCTAACAGACGAAGCTATCCGCAGGGATGTTGAACGCGCGAAGGAATTTGGCTTCAACTTTCTGCGTCTTCACATCAAAGTAGATGAACCGCGTCTCTACTATTGGGCTGACAAATTAGGGTTGCTGTTCATGTGCGATATCCCGAACTTCGGCACCTATACAGAAAAAGCGCAGACCCGATTTGAGCAGACACTCCGTGGTAACATTGCGCGCGATTACAATCACCCGTCGATTATTTCTTGGTGTAATTTCAACGAAACTTGGGGACTCGGCGGCAACGAATACAAGGAGATGAAGGACAGACAGGAATGGGTGCGTGAGATGTACTATCTCGCTAAATCATTAGATACGACCCGCCTGATTGAAGATAACTCACCGTGTCTGTACGACCATGTGGAAACAGACATCAATTCATGGCATTTCTATATTAATGACTATGACCGTGCGAAGGAACATATAGCGAACGTTGTGGCAGAGACATATCCGGGTTCAGCGTTCAATTACGCCGGTGATAACGTGCAAAGCGATGCGCCACTGATTAATAGCGAATACGGTGGTATAGGTGCAGGGGCAGGGGATAAGGATGTCTCATGGTGCTTTAAATACCTGACGAATGAACTCCGACTCCATCCAAAAATCTGTGGCTACATCTACACTGAGTTGCAGGACATTGAATGGGAACATAACGGTTTCATGAACTACGACAGGTCGGTCAAGGCGTTCGGATACGATTATCTGGACATCAACACGCTTGACTTTATCGCCATCGACTATCCGCCTGGGACAACAGTTGCACCGGGTGATCAGATAAAAGCGGATATCTACGCGAGCCACTTCTCACACAAAGCCATCACTGGCACAACCCTCCACTGGCAACTGGATACGATGTCAGCAACCGGGCATGTCACCCGTGGGAACGTCTCAGGAAACGTTGAGATACCATTTCCGCAGTATCAGGTGCAACACGTGCATCAACTCGAACTGCGTATTCCTGATGTTCACCCTGCGGTCGGCACGCTTCATGTCTGGGTAACAGATCACTCAGGAACCGTCGTTGCTCGTAACTTTATCAATTTCGAGCACTTCGTAGAGTCCACCGCGTCAGTTGAATCGAACGGTTCAGGATTCGTCAGTCTCAACTATGCTCCTGGGAACGTATCTGAATCTTCCTGGGACGAACCGACAACCGATGAAGAACTCTTTTCCGCTATCGGGAATGGCTATGTTGAATATGAGATTCCGTTGCCAGAAGGGATTGACGTATCAGATGTCGTAGATATGGAACTCATTTTTGAAGCATCAAGTTCGGACGGTGGTGCACGTCAAACGGAGCCAGAGAAATATCCATCTGATGTGACGATCTCAGTTAACGGCATTGAAATTGATACCATCCGTATTCCGGATTGTCCTGCGGATGCACGCGGTGTGCTCTCTTATATCCACGGCGAACCCGGCATCTACGGCTATCTTCACAATGTCAAGGTAGACCCATCACTTGTCCTAAATGGTAAAACAGACACATTAAAAGTCCGTTATGAAGTGAAAGCGGATGCTGAAGCGAAAGGCGGGTTCGCACTCTACGGTGCACACATGGGTAGGTACCCGACTGGACCACATCTGCTTATTCGTAGAAAATAGGTATCAGCAGTCAGAGTCCATCGTTGAAATCCGATTGCTATTCTTCTGACTGCCATTCTAAAAAGGAAAATTTTATGGCAAATCCCGAATTTGTATTCACACGTCATCCAAACTTAGAGGTTTCTTGGCCCTTCGTGCATGAACAGATGGTAAGCCGGTTAGAAGAACTCGGCGTAACGCGTGTTCTCAACACTAATAGTCGAGACCCTATCCACGAACAGGTCGATTTAAGCGATACTATCGGAATATCCCGTTTCGGTGGAAACCTGACCGAAGCCTGCATCGCAGCAGCCCCGAAACTTAAAGTGTTCGGAGCGATGACAGACAATTCCGGTCACGGTATTCCATACGCGGCACTTCAGGCACGCGGTATCCCTGTCATTGAATCAACGCGAGCCTGGTCGCAATCTGTGGCTGAGTGCGCTTTCGGTCTTGCGCTGTCTTCGCTGCGGCGGACAGCACAGTGGCATTTGAAAATGGCAAACGGTGAAAAACTATGGGATTGGGAAAACCCGATATGGGGAAGCGATAAACTTCCTGTTGCACACCAATTCTGTGATGATCCAGATTTTGTTAATGGCGACCTTGGCACTAAAAACGTCGGTGTCATCGGTCTCGGGCAGATTGGCGGAAAAATCGCAAAATGGTGTCGAGTTTTCGGGGCAACGGTAGTAGGTTTTGATCCGTACGTACCGGAGGAACTCCTTCAAGAATGGGATGTACAGCGTGTTGACATGGACACGCTCGCTGATAGTTCTGATATTGTGTTCGTGGCAGTCCCGCCGACCCCTTCAGCGCGACATCTATTGAATCGAGAACGGATCTATCATCTTCGGAAAGGAAGCTTGGTTGTCGTGATTACGCGCGCACATGCTGTTGACATGGAAGCATTTCGGGAACGGATCGTGAAAGATGAACTTGCCGGGGCATTTGACGTTTACGATATTGAACCGGTACACGTTGATGATGAATTGCGGAACCGGGATAACGTTGTCCACACACCGCATATAGCGGGTAGAACGAAAGATTCCAACCTACGGGTGGCGGATATGACTGTGGATGACTTTGTACGGGTGCTGAAGGGCGAAGCACCTCTTGGTGCATTGACTCCGAAGGCAGTTGAGGTCCGAACCTCACCGAATCCGGGTCAATAACAGTGAATAGTTTTAACCATCAACTCGTGCCTTCGTAAAAATATCTGTAGACGAGTTGATGGTTAAAGTTATCGGTTATCGGTCATCAGTTAAAAGCGGGTTCATCAACCATGCATCTCTTAACTGACGACTGACGACTGAAAACTGACAACCGTAAAAAAATGTCACCCAAAACACTATATAAAAACCTTATCCGTCCAGACATCGCAGACATGGCACCTTACACGCCCATCGTGCCATTTGACATGTTGAGTCAACGCCTCGGTATCCCTGCTGAGGACATCATTAAACTTGATGCGAATGAGAACCCTTACGGTCCTTCACCGCGCGTATATCAGGCGTTGGCGAACGAAACCTATTATCACATATATCCAGACCCTGACAGTTCATCGTTACGTCAAGCACTGAGCCAATACATAGGTGTTGAGGCGACCTATATCGTTGCTGGTCACGGCGCAGATGAATTGATTGATCTCGTAATTAGGTTGTTTGTAGCTCATGGCAATGCAGTCATTAACTGCCCTCCGACGTTCGGGATGTACCGTTTCGACACAGAACTCAATGGCGGAAGCATAATTGACATTGAACGAAAAGCGGACTTTTCGTTAGACACTGAATCGGTGGTTGATCTCGCCGCTAACAACAGAAATATCAAACTCGTCTTTATTACAAGTCCAAACAATCCTGATGGCGGTATGCTTGACGATGCATGCCTTCGGCAGTTACTTCAGCTGCCGTTAATCGTCGTGTTGGATGAAGCTTACATTGAATTCGCTGGAGGGAGTCGTGCGAATTGGGTTTTGGAACACGAGAACTTGATTGTGCTTCGGACGTTCAGCAAGTGGGCAGGATTGGCAGGATTGAGGGTAGGATACGGTATCTTTCCGCACTGGATACTCTCACATCTTTTAAAGATTAAGCAGCCGTACAACGTAAATGTTGCTGGAGCAACAGCTGCCTTGGCTTCGTTGTCGGATGTGTCTCAATTGCAAGAGAATGTGCGGAAAATTGTGGCAGAGCGTGGAAGGCTTTATGCGGCGTTGCAGGCGTTTGATTTTTTGAAACCGTATCCAAGCGAGGCGAATTTCATTCTGTCGCGAGTGATCGGAAGAGATGCATCGGAACTGAAAGCAACATTAGCTGAACGAGGGATTCTCATCCGATATTTTGATACACCAGGTCTACGGAATCACGTTCGAATCAGTGTTGGCACACCATCGCAAACATCTGCCCTCTTAGAAGCCCTATCTACGCTATAGGAAGGGTTCTAACACTTCATCTACTGAGCGAGTATCGGGAAACCACTTAACAATTTTTTGCAACACCTCATCAAGAAGCACATCAGGACAAGACGCGCCAGCAGTCAGAACGATATCGGTAGGTGTTTTCTGTTTTGTCTCGGTTGTCTGAAAAAGCCAATCCTCTGTCGTCTGGACCTGTTTTGTCTCTAATTCGAGATGGCGAATGCGTTTTGGACTCAGGAGCTCATCTGCATCTCGAATAAAATAGGTGGGAAGGTGTTGTTGACAGAGTTCCACGAGATGGCTCGTATTAGAAGAATTATAGCCACCGACAACAACTGCGATATCGCCGCCGTCGGCAATAAGCGCAAGTGTTGCATCCTGATTTTCCTTAGTTGCATAACAGAGAGTATCTCTCGTATCAGCAAAGTGCGAAGACACATCGGCTTCGCCGTACGTTGCTCTGATAGTATCCTGTAATAAATTGGCAATTGCCTCCGTTTCCGTTGCGAGCATCGTTGTCTGGTTGACAATGCCGATGCGCTTCAAATGAACAGTAGGATCGAAACCAGGCGAGAATCGATCTGCGAACTTTTTAAAGAAAAATGTTGTGTCTGCC
>JAKZUG010000362.1:0-5739 GCA_047516705.1 Candidatus Poribacteria bacterium
GCAATCAATGTAAAACACCCATCTTACTTTGTGGTTATCAAAAGAGTTAATTGGGAAAAATCGCCTTTTGCTTGCGACATTCACCTTCCTCCTTCTCAACCAACCCGGCTGATCAAATATTCCAAAGCAAAATGGTCTCCTGTTTCATCTTGTCCTGCAAAACAAATTCAGCTCGCACGCTCCTCCTTTTATCGAGAACTCGAGCCGGACAAACACTCGGAGTTGATTGGGGACGAACTAGATTCTGCTTTTATAGCGAAACTCGATTGGAGGAAAAAAGGAGTTTCAACAATGGAATTTCTAAAGAAGCGACTCCGGGCATCTCTCCCCGGGATTGAGCACACCGATTCACGTATAGCTCTCACATTCACCGCCCCTGGAAGCTGGATGTATTGTACTTCAATCGACCCTGGATCCAATTCGAAAAGACAAATACAAAAAAAGCACATTTCTCTCAACTATGATTTCATGACTAACATCGACAATTTGCCTAGTTTCGCACAACAACTCGGCAGTGATTTTGGGCAGCAGTGTGAGATCAATAACACTTTCATGCGCTCTATTCCTGAATACTCCTCGCTGATGTCGTCAATTACAAAGAAAACCATCGACAATACTCTCAAAAACTTTCTTGCTATTGAAGGAATTTCTGAGTGCACAAAGAAAAATATTACAAATGCCGTCGCACAACTAAAAGCAACCCCTGAAGCCTACACTATTCATGTTTCCCATGGTGCGGTAGCTTATTTGGAAAGAGATAGGATTGCATGGCTCATGGCTGAAATACCAGATTTTCATAACGCAGCCACTCTGCCATTTGTAAAGCAGATAGATTACGCGGAACAGCAGGAGTATAGATTCGTAATCTCCGTCCAGTTACACACCCCCACGATTGACAAGTTTAACCTAGCCGTCTCCGATGAACTCAGAACACTGATGACTCCATTGGGGACAGCACCATGAATCAACTCCGATGTGAAACAAGGTTATTAACGCAGATTTTTAGCAACTATCGCCAGAAAAATGCGCTACGTTTCGTTTTCGTTGATGCTTACGATTGTGCATTCCAAAGCGCAATCAAATGTGAAAGGAGAGAAAGGATGGCATTTGAGGTGGGAACTGGCGAGAACAAGCGCTTCGTGCGATACGTCAAAAAACCAACGCCGACGAAACGCTTGTCAGTTGCGATCGACAAACAACTCTATTGAACCTTCGTATCTTCGAGGACATTAAGTGGTTTTCGGTGCGCCTTTTTTTCCGATAATCTCTCTTATTGGACTTTTTTAGCGCATTAATCTACCTACACCACACGTGCCAAAACATAAAAACATATAACGCTAGTCCAACAACAGCAAATATAATCTTTAATGTAAAGTCGCGCAGAGGCCACCATGGTTTCATCGTATCGTGCACTATGGTGTAGGCGGCAAAGCCAAGGTCTTTCTCAATGCAGGATAATGTGTCCCACGTTTTATATAGTCTCTTCCGACTTCGCAGATTACGGAAGAACCAAAACAATAATAACGCAAAGCCTCCGCCCAATATCAATGATGCGGCTAGCTTGCCGGCACAGTGTACGTCCGGTGAGGTTAATACCAAAAAAGCCGGGACAAGTGATAGAGGCATTAATATTCTATCATAATTTAGATGATCTTGAGACATCTGACAGCCGTACTGCATTAGTGCTTTGTATCCCTCAAGTTTCAAGTGCTCCTTTGGATCCTGGGAGTCTTTCTCATTCTTCTCAGTCATGGCGCCCTCCACGCTTTAGATCGCCTAGTTTTCGCTTGCGCTAGTGAATCTATTCGTTCTTTGAGAAAATCATTCAATTCTCTATAGAATTGAGCTTCAACGTCCGAAGTACGCGGTAGCATAGAAACGTTATAGTAATTCGTACACCCTTCGTAAATAATTTCAATCAAATCGCTATCATGAGTGTCTATGAAATCACGAGTTCGTTCTACTACGAATTTCTGATAGCCGTCAAAACCATAATGACAAATATTTTTGGCTGAATCTGTTCGAAACTTAGGCTTCGGATCTCCATTAGTGTAGGCAGTAGCGCCCCACCAATCGCATACCATTTCAATTAGTGGAAGAAGTTTCATGTCGGTTTTGTAGTCATTGTAGTACTCCGGGTGATGGTCATTAATCTTTTTTTTATGATTATCTCGAGCGTTTAGTCCAGCGTAGCCCTCTCTGTTGATCTTATGATATTCTTCAGAGTCGTACTCGACATCCGCAACTCCTTTACCAAAGACATAGTCAGAGCCCACAGTGTATTCGGCAAACTGAAAAGGGACTTGTTGCCCATCAATGATAACGACTTCCTCGCACTTATCATTATCATGAATCAACGCTCGTCTAATCAATTCTGCTCTGAAAATGTTCACATAGACGTTGTCATCCTTATTAAATTCCCCTAGAGAACACTCTATAGAAAATAGAGCCTGTTGCACACAGCTTGTATGTTCCTTGGCTTTTAAAGCAAATTCTATAAACATTGCCTTCCCCTATTGTAAAAATCGCAGAGGTTTTTCAAACCCTGCCTTCTAGGCGATTTACCAATCCGAGGCAATTTACAGCGTTTTTCACATTCACTGCGTGTGTGAGAGTTAGCTACCGGTTGCTTTTCTTTTTCAACACAATAGTATACGTTATCGCTTTTTCGTGCGTACAACAAGTAGAAATCTGAAGTAACTCATAGTCCTCTCTCGCCCACTTTTCCAAACTACTCTCTACGACTGTGTGATCGGTGTCACTGATGACTTTGTATTCTGGTTCTGATTTCAGACTACCTGCACCACCCAACCCGGAGTAAATTAGATAGATTTCAGCAACTACAATCAGAGTGAGTATGGGGCGGTAAACAATAAATCGTGTCATCTTTTCCTTAAATCGTGTCACCATTTCCTTAAATCGTGTCATCATTTCCTCATTGAAATAAAGAGTATCTAGGGATTCCTAGGAACTCGATTTGGAACAGGCGTCAAACACCCCGTAGTGCCCTCACCCCGATATTATCTGGAGAATGGGCAGATTGCCCATGAGATTTGGTAGTGCCTCTATTCCTTTTATTACAGCTGGGAACATAACTATCAAATAACCGAAGAAGAAACGTCGTCTTATCTCTATATCGGTTGGCAGTACTTTCGACTTACATTCTTCTCGCTTACAATTCGAGCTCTTACGGGGAAAGACGAGTTCGTATGTCAACTTCGCGGAATCATAGTCAATATGTGCACTGAAGCGCAACTGTTTTTCTATTTCAT
This sequence comes from Candidatus Poribacteria bacterium, assembly GCA_047516705.1. Taxonomy (GTDB): domain Bacteria; phylum Poribacteria; class WGA-4E; order WGA-4E; family WGA-3G; genus WGA-3G. The sequence continues at coordinate 3,273 of JAKZUG010000362.1, forward strand.
GCATTAAGAGAAACCTGTGCTTAATTCTGGCTTTATATCGGATAGATAGTAACAGCCAGAAATAGAGCACCAACCCGCTGCCCAAATATACGGCTGGATAGGCTTCACGCGCTTTCGCTAATGTCAATAGGCATGCCCCTACCGATGCCGTTATTAGGAATCTATCAAGATTGATCAAAGCTCCATCCTCTTGGATGTTCCATCTGCTTAAATCTTTGTATCCTTCTAGCAGATATGTCTCTCGTGCCAAAGTGCGTTCACTTTCGCTTATCATTCGCTTTCAACTCCTTTTCTCAAGATACTTTTCTCTTACTGCGGCGGATTACATTTGGTGCACGGCGAATAGCGCTCGCGGGCGTCCGACAAACGCCACATAGGCAAAGTACATTTGCCTGCGTCCAGTAAAAGAGCTGTCGTGACCATTAGTCCTTACACACTCTGAGAAAAACTCCTTCACTTTCAGGGGATGTCCATTTAACAAGTGAACGCACGAGCAGTGTTTAGAGGAGAATGTGGTGGATGTAGGTTGGAATCTGCACAATCCCTTTCCGGGAGAATAATGTCACATCGCGGCCTCAAATCCTGTTATCCAATGGCGTTTTACTTTAACTGCTCGGCGATAGGCTCAATGTCTTGATCCGGTATCTCAGAAAGTTTCATGAGATTGAAAAGATCTTCTCCTATCCCTTGCAGAGTCATCTGGTCAGGTGTTGCCCTCGTAAGTCGGTGAATTGTAGCGCCGTAATCCATATGTTCCCCGATATGAAAATTCGCTTCACCCCCGAAGTTAATATATTCCTTGTTATAAAGTTCAGCACACTCGTAAAGTACCTGATAGAGGTCTTTCTTGTCGACATCCTGGTCACGGTAATCTTTATCACGTAAGTTGTATTTGTCTTTCACGTCGCAGAGCTTAAGAATGCATAATTGTCGGTAGGTAAGTTGTTCAGCGATCTTTGTGAGTTGGTGTGCCATTTGTACGCTGATTTCCGGGTCAAAGACGATGCTTGAAAGCAAATAAGCCATGTACGGGATTTTCATTTCTTCCGGCTCTCTCTGAGCCTTCAACAACACGCTCTCTGCGACTTCTTCTGCATCGGATCTACCCGGGTGTTTCGCATCGAAGAAGCCATCGTCGCGAAGTGCGTCGCCGTTTTCAAGTCGCCGGTTAATCTCCGCAGCCGCTATTATTAGCGTGGCGCCCACTCGTTTTTCTTCGCGGGGGCCCAACTGTCGTGATGAAATTTCTCCTCCAACTTTGCCCAGGGCAATTTGAATTCCCTTACCAACAGTCCCTCCGATTGCTAGTGCCTCCGGCCCTCCTCCGAGAAGCCATGCTATGGTTGCGCCGGTAACAGTAGCAGCGCCGCCAGCAAGCATTTCCGTACCGTGGTCTAGCAACGGTTGGAAGTTGTCCTTCGTCTCGTCAGCCTTGCCAGATTTCTTAGGCATCGTAGAACCACCTCTTACATTTGGCATGTAGCTCAGGGATCTTCAACCTTAGTGAAGTTAGTGTACATATCAATATTATAAATTTTGTCTTCATGGTTGGCTCCTACGGTGAATGTTAGTAAGTTTCTGTTTTCATAGTGCAATCCGGAGGTGTCCAACATGGGTCGCAGTGTGAGATTATGGCATAGGTGCCGGGGAATTGCCAATGGAAAATGGGGTTGGGACGGCACGGAGGTTTGCGGGGAAGGGGAGGATGGCTAGGGAATTTCTATCGCACTAAGATCTCTATCGCATGGGATAGCTATCGCGCTCCTTATCCAGTCGCTTGATCGCAGGGGATCTCTATCGCAGTCATTATTCATTCCTTTGATCGCACCCTACAACAAATGGTGGGCGGTGCCCACCCTACAAATGTACTATCCACTCGTTTGATCTGCTCCGCAGTGCGAAGGCGGACTGACGGACTATCGGACTGTTGCCGGAGGCAGGGATGAATGGTGGGCGGAGGAAGAAGAGGCAGCGGTCAGGGGGAAGGGGAGAAAACGGGGAAGAGCCGTGGGCAGTGGCGAGTGGGGAGGGGGCAGGGATGAATGGGGTGGTTGGGTGAGGGGATTGTCTGAATGGGATCTCTATCGCACTTCCTAAAAGATCTCTATCGCCTTCGCTATCCACTCAGTTGATCGGTCGGTTGAACGTTCCTACAACGTTTGGTTCTACGGAATCGCGACCTGGAGATCGCTCCTACAACATCCAGTTGCTTGAGGGAGTTTTATGATTTGCGATTCGGTCGTATGTTTGGTATACTAAATCAACAACAAAACCTTTATGAAGGAGATTGAAATGGCTGAGTTGCAAGACGATCAAGAACCAGATGAGACCCAACCAGATGAGACCCAACCAGATGAGGCACAACCAGATGAGGCACAACCAGATGAGGCACAACCAGATGAGGCACAACCAGATGAGGCACAACCAGTTGAGGCACAACCAGATGAGACCCAACCAGTTGAGGCAC
>JAKZUG010000363.1:0-14217 GCA_047516705.1 Candidatus Poribacteria bacterium
ACCTCGGTCGTCGAACTCTTCGTAGCGGGAATCGTCCCGGGTGTGCTTGGCGGCCTTCTGATGATGGGCATGGCGTACTACATCTCGGTGCGGCATGGATTTCCCGTTGAGGAGGCGTTCAGGTGGCGACGTGTCGCGTCAACGTTCAAGGATGCGGCCTGGGCACTCACGCTTCCGTTGATCATCCTCGGAGGCATTTTCGGCGGTTGGGTGACCGCGACCGAAGGCGCCGGGCTTGCGGTGGTCGCCGCGATCGTGATTGGAGGGGTGATCTACAGGGAACTGGACTGGCGAGCGATGCGGGCATCGATGGTCGATGGCGCCCGGCAGACCGCCGTCGTCATGCTGCTCGTTGCGACGTCGGCATTGCTCGGCGACTTTCTGACTTCGGTGCAAGTACCCCAGCGAGTTGCGGCCGGGATCATCGGTCTGACCGAGAACCCGCTGGCCATCATGGCGCTGCTGAACCTGTTTTTCCTCGCCGTCGGCCTGTTTCTGCATTCGGCGGCTGCAATCATCTTGGTCGTCCCGATTGTCATGCCCCTTGTGCTCGCGGCGGGAATCGACCCGGTGCACTTCGGCCTTGTGGTCACGCTCAACCTCGGGATCGGTCAGCAGACCCCTCCGGTGGCGAGTGTTCTGGTTACGGCTTGCTCCATTGCAAAAGCCGACGTGTGGGAGGTGACCAAAGTGAACGTGTACTTCATCGCAGTGCTTCTTGTCGTGCTCTTGCTCGTTAGCTACGTTCCGGCGGTCCCGATGGCACTGGTGGAACTGCTTTATAGATAACGGGTTCGCACTCCGATGTGCGCTCATAGAGCGCACCTACAGTTTGGTTGTTGATATACTGGCGCAGCTATCATTTTTGCGATTCCATCATCAGAAGTTTCATCAAACGGTTCGTGTATACCCCAGTTGTTCCTACGTCTGATCCATTTTGTCAAACATCCCCGTGCGATCGGGTAGAGCCACCCCCGAAAACTTTCAGGATCCTTAAGTTTAGGGAGGTTGATCATCGCCTCAATCAGCGTATCCTGCAAGAGATTTTCCGCATCTTCACGGTTTCTCACCCTACGCATGAAAAAACTGAAAAGTTTGCGTCCATATTGCTTGCAGAGGATATTCCATGCGTTTTTGTCGCCCGCCCTATGCCTCTCTACGAGTTTTCCATCGCTCAAGTTTTCACCCCTTTTAACCGGAAATCCGTCTACAAGAACAGCGTGTTAATGTTTGGTAAGGCGTGGTGACATAATTGAGCGAAAAGGTTACATTAATTTTTTACAATCACATTATAGTAAAACCTATAATTACTTGGACATCAACGGAATGGCGGGGTTCCAAACCCCGCCAGCGAGGGAGGAGTTGTGGTACCCTAAAGTGTCAACATATTTTTGGATTTTACTATAACCGTCACAAAACGCGCATAATTACACGTTTTGTGCGTCCACCGCGTTAAGTGTCTAAATTGGACGAAAAGGTTACATCCCATTTCAATTTTTTCTAATAATGTGGGTTCAATGGACGGTTAAATTTAAACCATCACCAGACTATCCCTTAAAGACAAAATTTTTGGGCAGAAAACGTGCATAATATGAAAAAAATGACAAAATCTGGGTTTTATAGTAAAATCCACAATTACTTACACACCAACGGAATAACAGGGTTAATGAAGTTAAAAAAGTCCAGCGGAAACCGGTTTCCATCAGTGCCGTGGGTGATTGCAGTTTCCACAGTAACTATAGCGTTTTGCTGTTAGGCGGTTTTGAGATGATGTCGGTGAAATCTGAAAATGCGACCCAAAAGGAGAACTTCACGATGAAAACAACTTCTGCCCAAGATTTGTCTCACATCACGATTGATTTAGCTATCAGGAGAGGAGTCCACAGTGTCGCCTTCAGTCCTGATGGCACAACAGTCGCAAGTGACAAGAGCAACACCGTCCGGCTCTGGGATGCTGTCACAGGACAGGAAATAGAGATGGAGAAAAATTTCTGGGTGGCTTTTCAGGGAAATTTCACTGCGGATATCAACAGTGTTACCTTTAGTCCGGATGGACGGATGATCGCAGGCGGAATCAATGAAAGTGAGGTTATTTGTATTTGGAGCGCTACCACCGGTGAGCAACTCAGATCAATGCGAGAAAATGCCCCGAATGCTTTGCATTGGGTCAATACCGTTGCTTTCAGTGTTGATAGTAAAATAGTTGCAAGTGGAAGTGAGGACGGTAATCTCTATCTATGGGATGTAGCGACGGGCAGGAAGATAAAAGCACTCACAGAAGATACTGAGAATATCTTCAGCGTCGTATTCAGTAGCGATGGAAAAACTTTAGCGAGTGGCAATGCAGGAAACACCATCCGACTCTGGAATATCGCCACCGGTGAAAAATTGAAAACACTTATTGGGCATACGAATTGGGTCTTCAGCGTCGCTTTCAGTCCGGACGGACAGACACTCGCGAGTGGAAGTTGGGACAAGACAATCCGTCTATGGGATACGACTACAGGGCAGCAACTGAAAACGCTCACGGGACATACGTTTACTGTGTGGAGTGTCGCCTTTAGTCCGGATGGATTAACACTTGCAAGTGGGAGCCAGGACGAGACCATCCGACTCTGGAATATCGCCACCGGTGAGCAAATCGCAACCCTCACAGGACACACGGGACCCGTCAAGAGTGTCGCCTTCAGTCCGGATGGCGTAACGCTCGCAAGTGGCAGCAAAGATAGCACAGTCCGCTTATGGGACCTCACATCTCCTTTGTTGTTGCGAAAAGAAAAAGAAAAATAGGCTGTATAAAAACGTGAGTTAGATAATAGAATTGAAGTATGACCATAGGTTGGGTAGAGCGGTGAATGACCAAGAACCTTTCAGTTTACTAAGAAAAGCCTGCTTTTCAATGACCATTCATGGAAATAAACATAGCGAAACCCAACAAGCAAACGCTACCCGTGTGAGAATGTGTCGGGTTTTCAACCTACACGCTTAGGTCGAACTCACGTTACTATGAATATATATCAGGGTGTCAATTACAGATGAGAAAGGACTGCCTGCACCAAAAGCGGGATCATCAACTCATGATGTCCCGTGAACGTATACCCTTTGCCGCCCATCTCCGTGGGGCGTTTGACGACGTTTTCTACAGAGCGGTATTGCTGATTCATATCGAAATTGGCAGCGGTGAAATGGGATACTGTATGCCCTAAGTTTCGTGCGATGGTCAACGTCTTCAGGAAAACCTCCGGTAGAATCACAGCCGAACCCAAATTCAGCACAACGCCACCGCCTTCCAAATCTGTCACTAAGGCTGTCAACAATTGGAAGTCGGTGAAGCTTGCCGCGCCGATAGCGGCACCGTTCGCACTCGGATGCTGATGGATGATATCCGTACCGATGGCGACATGCACCGTGATCGGGACATCGTATTGAACACCGGCAGCAAGGAGACTATATGTATTGTAGGGTGCGTCCATTTCAATCAGTTGCTTCCCGAGAGCTTCACCCATCCCGATGCTTGTGTCTGCGGCGCGCTGAATTGCGGTGTTCATCAATTGTCCAGTTTCTTCCCACATCCCGAACTTACCGGTCTGGATGTAGACCGAGACATCCTCGGAAGTCTCCCCGATGAGGGCAATCTCAAAGTCGTGGATGCTACTGGCACCATTGAAGGCGAAACCGGTAATCACGCCGAGTTTTGCCAACGCGATTAAAAGTGGGCTTAACCCGCACTTGATGACATGTCCTCCCATCATCACGATGACCGGTTTCTCATTCCGATATGCAGCAACGATGTCGTCAACGAGTGCCAGAAAGTCCGGTGCTTTGAGGATCTTCGGAAGACTTGCTAAAAATGCGGACAGGTCGGTCTCTAATTCCGGCAATGTTGCGAAATCGTGAACGGAGGTTTTGTTGATACGATCCCGAAGTGGATAGGTCGTCACGGAAGACATATCAACCGGTTTCCAAGGTTTTTTCATGTTTTTTGTCCTTAGGTGATTTTAGATAAAAAATTATGCCGATCATAAACCAGAAAAGCAACACTGTGCGTTGGTGTAGGATGTTATCTGCGAGTCCATAAACAAGTGCAGATATTAGAAAGCCGCTCGCACCGATGAACGTGCCTCTGCCCCAAAAATCCTTTGTCTGCCGTCCAGCAAAAACCTGTTGCCAGATAATCACAACTATCCACAGAAACAGCACAAGCGAGGGAACGCCGTGCTCAACAGCGATGTGCAGATAGATGTTATGGGCGTGGTAGGGGACGTTATATTGTTCAGGCGGTCCACTGGTTTGATATTCATAGCGAAACCTACCCAACCCGATGCCGGTAAGTGGATATTTCCGAGTGAGTTCCAGCGAGGTTTGCCACCACTGCGGACGTTCACCCATGAATCCAATAGGATGCTCAATCATCGTTTGGAAGCGCGCTTTAATATGTTGCGGCACGAGAAATAACGATAGACTCAGGAGTACGATAACTATAGTGGATCCTAACAGTATAAGTTTCCATAATCCATGCACGGGTTCAAGTTTCCGCAGTGCTATCACAATGAAGTAGACACCGAGGAAAACTGTGGCAATGATAACGCTCACCCAAGCGGCACGTGTAAGGGTCAACACGAGGTTCGCACTCATTAAGGCTACAATAGCACCGAGTACCAAGGTTATCCATATCGGATGCTTCTGTTTTGTGTGTCTCCGCCAACTTGCCACAAAGTAGCCCATTACAAATGGGAGACTGAGGGCAAGATACGCCCCAAGGTCGTTTGGCATCTTAAAGGTCCCGGTGAGTCGTTGTTCGATCATGTATACCATGAGGTGTGTTTCGTTCTTACGAATCACATATCGTCTCTGTCGCGCGGGATCATCAATCCGCCATTCATCAGTCTGTTTTGAAGGTGAAATCGAGACATTTTGGGAAAGCGGCACGTTGCATTCTCGCAATTCGGCGCGAAATTCATCCGATATTTGTAAATTTGGACCTTCGCCTGCCTCGAGCTCTTCCTTAAATTGTAACCCGACCTGTCCCATAAAGTCAATCGCTAAACGGGTGTCGTTTGCGTAGTACCAGAGTCCGAGTGCAGAAGATATACCTGCTGCTACGATAAAAGTGATGACGACATGTCTCCAGCGGGACCCCAAGCGACTATAAATGACGGCGTAAAAGAGCAGAATCGCACGGAGCAGTTTCCAGAAATAGCCGAGGCTACTTGTAGCCGGATGTGGCGCCAAGAGACAGGCTATCAAAGCCAATCCTAAAAACAACGCAATAGGGATGTCAAAGGGTGTCCGTTGCCATCCGAATTTTCGCTGTGAAACCATTTGTCCTATCCATCCGAGTGACACGAGTGAAAGTCCGATGTTCAGGGGTGCTGTCGAATAGCCGAAGGGCAAGGCGAGGACAAAAGTCAGAAATCCGATGTAGGTAGTGGTATCAAAGACTGTTTCAGATGTGAGGCCTAAAGGAAACGAAAGTTTCAATTTTGACATAATATCCATGTAGGAGCGAGCTGTGCTCGCGATTTGCCAGCCAAAATGGTTAAAGAACCGAAAACTAAATAACCCTATGAAAAATAAATAGTTCTTGAAAAATATAAGGAGAATATTATACAATATCCTTTAACTTAGACAACCCATCATGTATAGAGGAGATTCCACCATGCGCTTTATATATAGTCTCGTCGCTTCACTCTTAGTGTTTTGTCTTATCGGTTTGCTATTCACGCCACCCGCGTCCGCATTTATTGAGAGAGAATATACGATTCGTGAAGTCCTCAATGCTTGCACGAACATTGTCTTCGGCGAAGTGAAAAGTGTGGATCGGAGCCGTTTGCGCGGTATTGTCACTGTTGAAGAAGATGCCAAAGGTAAAAGTGGTCTCAAAGAAATCAAAATGAATTTCGCGACCGGGCATTACAAACGAGGCACTTCGCCACAAAAGTTGGTGAAGTTGCTCAAACCGGGAATGCCGATCATCGTTTTCTATCGTGATCATTACGGTATTGATAGCATGTGCTTTGTTGATAATACATGGTTTCAGATGCGTGCGTATCGCGGCAGATATGATGGAGGTTCATGGTGGTCATTCACACACATTGACCCAATGATGTCCCGGACGTTTGATGGCAAGACGAAGGCGTTTCAAAAAATTGTGCGCGACATGTTAGCGGGTAAGATGTGGGTTGCTGCGCCGAACAACGCCGTAAAAGCCTTAGTTCTGACAGGAAATAGTACATATGCGACATGGGGTCAAACCCCTGTCAGTGCTAACGTTGCGACGTATGAATATCAGACGTTGCGGTCGATAAAAGAGAGTGGCAAACGTGCTATCGCTTATGAACTCACCAAAGAACGGACGCTGCCGCAATTAGAGAAAGCCGATATTCTGTGGATCGGATATGAAGAAATTTCGACTTATGGACGCTACCTCCTTTCCAGTAAAGCCGAGGCAAAGATTAAGGCGTTCGTAAAGAACGGTGGTATCGTTGTCGTTGCGGGGCAGGACAGTAGTGCTGAAAAGCCGTGCGATATCGGGTGGCTACAAGGTGGCAAGTTGAAGGGTGTTGAAAGTCCTCCAACCCAGGATTTCGTTGTTACCCAAAAAGGGAGTTCCCTTTTCTCGATCCCTAACACTATCATGTCAGGTAAAATCTTTGTTGATGATGCTTGGGTAGATTGGGATCGGAAGGATGAAATTTTTGCGACCACTAAAGACAACAAGGAACTGGTTGTCGGAGCGAGACGGTATGGTAAGGGGTTATACATTATCACGAGCCTTCGCAACGATGGTCAATATACGACTTCAGTGAACAAAGCATTCATGGAGAATATCATGCATTATGCTGTCAGTCAATTGAAGTAGTGAATTTATGTAGGCACAATTGTTGGTCGTGCCTTTTCCGTTAGATAAACTTCGCCACCACTAAGGTAATGTCATCATTTGCGCTTTCATCTTGCTGATATGCTTGGAGGTCGGACAAAATCTCTGCCTTAATCTCGATCGGAGACAGATGACGTTTTTCTGAAATAAGTGCTTTGAAACGCTCCAATCCATACATTTCAGAGTCCGGATTGAATGCCTCGGTGATACCATCGGAATAAAGTACGAGTAAATCGCCAGAGTGCCACTCGACTTCAGTGCTGTAATATTGTGCTGGTTCATTGAATTTTGGAAAACCAACTGGCATAAACGAGGATTCTAATTCCAGTGGGTCGCTGTTGTCTCCGCGATAGAGGAGCATCTGCGGATGACCGGCGTTAGCGAACTCGAACCGATTGTCCGGATGAATAATAAGATAACAGCAGGTCATGTAGATGAAGGTTTGCGAATCTTCTGTGACTCGGGTAATGGCTTTCATGACTTCAGGCACAGAAGCGTCAAAACGGATTTGGGTTTGCAGACAACTTTTAGTCATTGCGGCTACCATCGCTGAATGGTAGCCGTGTCCCATAACATCGCCGAGAAAGATGGCGACGCGGTTATCAGAAAGGTCCAAATAGTCGTAATAGTCGCCGCCTACACTATTCGCTGGTCGGCAATACCCCGCAGAAGAGACGCATGGGTGCGAGATTTCTTGATTTGGGAGAAGAGACTGTTGAACTTCAGCGGCGAGACGCATTGATTCTTCCTGTGCGATCTCCTTACGGATGGCACTCATCTGGATCTCAAGGTCGCGTCGAATTTTATCGTTTAAGACCCGGAACATACCGCTGCCGATCCGCGGTTCGCGCGCCATTGCGTTGTAAAAATCGTGCCTCGTAATTCGCAAAAACTGTGTGGACTTCACGGTTTTGACGGTCGCACTCCGCGGTTTGTTGTCAATTAGCGCGATTTCACCGAGGCAGTAACCTTTTTCGTTAAAGAACAAGACCTCAGTTCCTGCCTTGATGATGCTGACTTCACCATCAACTATCAGATAGAGCGAATCGCCTTCGTCACCTTCCTCAAATAGTGTAGCATCGGCAGGGTACACGACTTCACTCGCGATCTGACAGATCGCCTTTAATTCGGTTTGTGGGAGTTCCGAAAAAAGTTCCGTTTTCTGTAAAAACTGTAGTTTATCTTCTTCTGCTAACATTATCGATTCAGCCTTTGACTTTTTGTAGAAAATGTGTTATTTTTAATAGCATGTCTTGGCTTACAAGGTAACCAAAATATGCCCAACAGTTACCTCCAATCACAACGAGCTGGAGTAGTTGACGTAAGCGTTCAGTCTGCCTTTTTAATATTGAGACGTACCAGCAACGCCCTAAAATTTTATCATAGTGTCTCGCAAGCTGCACCCTAAATGGTTTGCTGAAACGTTGGACGAAATTTAGAAATATAAGTTGAGAACGATGCGGGGCATCGAGAACTCGTAACTATATGTTCAAATATCTATCATGCCACAGAAAAGAGAATTATGTCAATAACTGATTTTTTCCGAGGGAAAGTTCTGCTCATCACCGGTGGCACCGCATTTTTAGGTCAACCCTTAGTAGCGAAAATATTGACGGCACTTCCGGATGCCGAAAAGGTTTACCTCCTCATTCGAAGCCGCACCGATGCCTCTGGGAAGCGCACTTCTGCCCAAGAACGGTTAGAAAACGAACTCCTTGCCTCGGATGTTTTTGCTTCGCTCCGCCGTCTGCACGGGCAGAGCTTTAAGGCATGGGCACTGCAGAAACTCACTGCTGTTGAAGGCGAACTCACCGACGAACGCCTCGGATTCAGCGATGCCGATTACCGACGGCTCCAGGACGAAGTACAGGTCTTTATTAACGTCGCAGGACTTGTGGATTTCGATCCACCTTTTGATGACTCTTTATGGGGCAACGTACTCGCTGCCAAACATGTCGTCAACTTTGCTAAGGGTTGCCAAGATGCAGTGTTCTTACATGTATCAACGGCATACGTTTGTGGGGACAAGCCCGGACGCGTGCCTGAAGAATTACCACCCCCTTATGAACAATATGCGTCAGCACACCAGGAAAAAACTGGCATAGATATTCCAGAGACACTATCGGAGGAAATTGAAGGGCTGTTGTCTCTGAGTGCTGCTATTCGTGCTGAAGCCGACTCACCTGAAAATCTTGAGCACTTTCAGCGAGAAGTGGAACAGCAGAAGAAAGGGACACGTAAAGGAATAGATGCACAAGTTGAGGAACTGAAGGCAGAGTGGCTTGAGAACCGTTTGGTTGAGGCAGGACTGAAACATGCGCGCACGCGCGGATGGAACGATACCTACACCTATATGAAATTCCTCGGCGAACAGATGGTTATGGAATTACGCGGTGAACTCCGCACCGCCATCGTGCGCCCTTCGATTATTGAGAGTAGTTTTGATGAACCTGAACCCGGTTGGCTCGGTAAATTTCGGATGTCCGAACCGCTGATCGTCGGTTTTGGAAAAGGTCGCCTTCCAGATTTTCCCGCGGATCCGGATATAATTTTAGATATTATTCCCGTTGACTTTGTTGTGAACGTTATGCTGGCAGCCGCCGAGGCGACGGCAAAACACGGTGGCATTGAGGTGTATCATGTGGCGACTGGAACGCAAAACCCGCTCTACTTTCGTGGTATCTTCGAGGCGACCTACGACTACTTTGTCAAAAACCCAATGCTGGAGAATGGGAAACCAGTTGCGGTGCCGGTCTGGCAATATCCGAGTTTAGAAGAATTTCAACGGAAATTGGATAGTCGGATGGGGTTGCTCAATCTTACCATCAAGGTGCTTGATAAACTTCCAATGCGTGCTGCCAAGCGAAAACGCCGTCAACTTTCTCTCAAGCAGAGCGGCATTAAGGCACTCCTACATTACATCAGAATCTATGCGCCCTACACGCGGACGAATTTTGAATTTGAGACGCAAAAGATCCAAGGACTTTACGAAGCACTCTCTCCGATGGAGCAGCAACGGTTTAACTTTAATGTCTCACAAATCCATTGGAAGCAGTATTTCCAAGAAATACATATCCCTGGTATCAAGCGGCATGTATTGAAACTTGAAGATGGCGCAGAGCATGCTTCGGAAACAGACAGTGCACGTACCATCGCTACAAAGCAGGGGCGGGCGAGTTCGCAAGATGAATCGGAGGAGTAGGATATGGGATCTGAACGGATTGCTCCAAAAACGATTGTAGACCTGATTAAGACGCAGGCATCGCGAATTCCTGATAAAGTTGCACTGCAGATGGCAAATGAGGGTGAATGGGAACAGTATACCTATGCGGAAACCTACGCACTGTCCCGCCAAATTGCGTGGCAATTGTGGCAAAGCGGTTTGCGCAAGGATGACTGCGTTGTTCTCGTCTCTGAAAATCAACCTGAATGGTGTATCGCTTACCTTGCCGCTGTCCAGATCGGTGCTGCTGTAGTTCCGCTTGACGCGCAAACACCTACCCGCGAAATCTTAGCAATCGCCGAGTTCACCGATGCTAAATCAATTTTAGCCTCTGAAAATGTGTTAGATCAGTCTGGTAAGACGCTATCAGCGGCAGAACCGGTCCTACACAACATCAATGAAAACTGTGAGATTGTGGCTGTCGACACTGGGGTCAGCAATACTTCAGATGCTGAGATTCCAACCGATTTCCCGAATGTGGAAGTCACGCCAGATACCGTTGCGTCAATTATCTTTACGATGGGGACCACTGTTGAACCAAAAGGCGCGATGCTTACGCACAGCGGTTTTATCTCTAACGTGCAGGCGGTCGCGAAAGCACTCCCACCAACGGACACAGAACGCATCTTGTCCGCACTTCCGTTGTATCACGCTTTGAGTTTTTCGTGTAGTTTGTTGATGGCACTCTACAGCGGCACAACAGCAACCTACGTCAATGCGCTTCGTCCGACAACACTACTGAAGACGATGCGCGAGGCGAAGACGACGGCTTTTATTGGTGTTCCGCGTCTATTTCAAATGCTCCAGAGCACGATTGAGCGACAGGCGACGCGAGCGGATACACCGGGTGGGACGTTGGCAGAAAAAGCGTTGGCGGTCATGGGTGGCGAGATTCGCATCCTCGTCAGTGGAGGGGCTTCACTGCCTGATTCGGTTTACGACGGATTTCAAAAGTTTGACATGACGCTTTACCAAGGCTATGGCATGACGGAGACGGCACCTGTTCTTAGTGTTAATCCGTATCTAAAAAGCAAGCGTGGGTCGGTCGGTCCAGCCGTGGAAGGTGTAGAGTTTCGCATTGAAAGTCCGGACGGCGATGGCATCGGGGAAATTATCGCTAAGGGACCAAGTACGATGAAGGGGTATTATAAGAACCCTGATGCGACAGAAAAGGCTATTCGCGATGGTTGGCTCTACACGGGTGATCTCGGTTATATGGACGAAGATGGTTACCTCTATCTTACAGGTCACTGCAAAGACATCATCGTTCCTGCCTCCGGAAAGAACGTCTATCCTGTAGAATTGGAGGCACTCTATCGGAGTCCTGCTATCTCTGAAATATGTGTTGTGGGTATCGCCTACGAAGATGGGTCGGATACTACCATTCACGCTGTAATCGTGCCGACGGTATCTGACGAGACGACGCGATCAGAGATTCAGGAACACCTGCAAGTGTGTGCAAAGGCGTTACCGAGTTATCAACAGTTCCACAAGTTCCATCTGTGGGAGGATGCGTTACCGAAGGCTGCGGATGGAACTATAGATCGGCAAAGTCTAAGGCGTAGCTTGGAGGCGCATATTAAAGAGATGGAGCGTCTTCAGGAAGATTCCGCAGCAGCGATAGAAAGCGAGGTCTCTGATGTCCCCAGAACGGATATACCTGAAGAAATTCTCTCTACCCTCGCGAGATTGGCACGCATGCCTGCACACCAGATTCACCGAGAAAGCCGTCTGGATACCAATTTGGGGCTTGACTCTCTCACGCGGCTTGATCTGTTGTTAATCCTTGAAAATAGACTTGGCGAAACAATTCCGGATGCGCTGCTCGCTAACTTGGAGACAGTGAGTGACGTTGTCGAGTTAAGCGAGACGTTTCATGCAGACGCTGCGCGAGACGGAGATGAACTTCGCGAATCGGAGAAGCCGGAGTTCAGACAGGTACCACGGTGGTACGCGCGTGCTTTTCGCGCTGTGATTACCAGCATCTATAGGCACTATTTCTCACTGAAATGCTACGGACTTGAGCATATCCCGCAAGGGAAACCGTATATTATTATGCCGAATCACACGAGTCACCTTGATACGTTGACGGTGATTACAGCACTTGGGACGCGGGCATATCGACTCTGGACACTCGCCGCACGAGATTATTGGTTTGCCACCCGTTTCCAAGGGTGGTTTGCTCGGACATGCCTCAATGTGCTCCCGATAGAGCGGGAAGGCAATTTCACCGAGTTCTTACAGGACTTAAGGGCTGCCAATGAAGTGATGGCGCAGAATAACGGATTGCTTATCTTTCCCGAAGGCACTCGCTCGCTTGATGGCAATCTGCAACCTTTCAAACCGGGGGTGCTGAGTCTACTTATCTATGGTCCCAACGTCCCGGTTATACCTGCTTATATTGAAGGCACCTATCACGCTTTGCCGAAAGGTCAGAACTTACCTAAGAAACATCCGGTACGTATCGTTTTCGGCGAACCGCTCACCTTTCCGCTGGAAAGCTGGGGCTGCCAAGACGGCACACCGATTGATCCGGACAGATACCAAGAATTCTTGGAATTGGCACAAAACCGCGTTGCTGAACTTAGAACGATGCTAAAACACCAGAAAGGCTTATGATGTCAGTTCCAAACTCCAAAAAGAAGGTCGCATTTTTTGATGTAGATGGTACGCTATTGAAGTCCACAATTGTGCATTGCTACATCTGGATGCGTTCTGCCAAGGCTCCATTCCCTCTAAAACACTTGTGGCTGGTTGGGTTCTTTCCCAAAATTGCTTACTATCTGATTTTGGACAGTATAAGTCGCACCCGTTTCAATCAGGTGTTTTATCGTAACTATCGTGGAATGAATGCTGCCGAGATTAAAGCGTTGTCAACAGAAATGTTTGAGAGCTATCTGCGTCCCAAAATCTTCTCCGAAGCGGTATCGCAAATTCAGGAACATAAGAAACACGGCACAGTCGTAGTTCTTGTAACCGGATCGCTTGATTTCATTATCCAACCGATTGCGGATTACTTCGCTGTTGATTCTGTATTAGCCGCGAAACTATGTGAGCAAAACGGGCAGTTTACCGGTGAGCTTACAACTATACCGCTCATCGGGGAGGAGAAAGCGAAAGTGATGCGAGACTACGCAGATCAACACGAAATTTCGCTGGAAGAGAGTTATGCTTACAGCGACAGTCAGTCCGATCTTCCGATGTTGGAATGTGTTGGAAACCCTGTTGTCGTGAATCCGGAAAAATCACTTCGCCAGAAAGCACTTAAATCTGGTTGGGAAATACACGAATGGCTGTAGACATAAGACTTACACACTTTTAAATAATAAGAGGAAAGAAACATGAATGTTAGTCGTTATTTTGAATCCCTGTCTGAACCGAACGATACAATGTTTGTTGAAATAGACGATAGACACCGGTTTACCCGTCGCGGCGACGATTGGGTTAAGTTCCGTACGGATCTGATTGAACTCTTGGAGCAGACGATTTCTGATGAGTTGTCGAAGGAATTTGAGGCAGCGACAGAGGATTGGGTTTCGGAGGGTTAGTGTCGGAGTGTTGTGTTTTGTTTAGTTATACCAGTTCTAAAAGTTTATATTGCATTAACCGCACCATAGGTGTAAATTTAAGAAAAATAAGGACCTCGGTCCCCATGTCCGGTAGGCGCGGTTTCCAACCGCGCCGGGTTCTATCCACAAACTGTGTATACCCCAAAAACCTTCTTGAGTCCCAGAGGGTTTATTTGCTTGGGTATTTTTTCAGCATCTGTGTAGAAACATGTATCACATAAAACCCAGGTTCCCCAGAGGGGCGGCATCTGTGTAGAAGTGCGTATCACATAAAAGTCAGGTTCCCCAGAGGGGCGGCATTTGAAGATAACTACAAAATGCCGTGAAAAATCCCTAAATTGACACTATTTTTAGGTGGGTGTGTAAATATTTTGGCAGCGGGTCGTCTGAATCAGGATTTTCAGGATGGCAGAACTACAAGACGGGCGAGGGAACCTCGCCCCTACGTTATTTTGATCTTGGTGTTTCCGAAGATTTAGTGTCAAAAACTTTACACATGTCGCCCTGCTGGGGTTAAAGGCGCGGTGTTTATCCACGCTCTATAC
>JAKZUG010000364.1:0-6984 GCA_047516705.1 Candidatus Poribacteria bacterium
CCTCAGAGTCTGAAGCAGCGAAAGGCTGCTGTGGTGGTGACGATGCAACTTTAGTCGCTGCAACTACAGGCGGCTGTTGTGGCAGCACCGATCAAGTATCTAACTCTTATAGTTCCAGCTTATCTAACTCTTATAGTTGCACCTGCTTAGACAATGATGATCAAACAGATGCGTCTTGTGATTGTGACGCAGAGGATAACTGTGACAATTCGACTGGCTCATATAGCTGTGGCGGTGGTTGTAAAGGTGGTAGCTGTGGTGGAGGAACTGAAAACCCTTGTCATCAGAAAGGTGATACATATTGTAATAATAATGTACCCAGTGATGCAGAACTTTGTGACGGTTCTGATGATAATGACGTTTGTAACACCGAATAGTGCACCAACCAAATAACCCAGATGAAATGTAGAAACATTTGGTTCATCAGAGGTTATCATACTGTTTTAAACACAAAATGTTTATGTCTGGATTGTCTGAAATGTGTGAGCAAACTACGATGTGTGCTGCACGTTTCAGACGACCCAAATTACAACCCTACTGTGCACATAATCCTTAGGGGGTCTATTTTTTTGCAATCAGAAAAGTCTAATTTGATGCGAAGTGCTGTTGATACGGATGTGACAACCTGGCACCTGCCTGAAGGTGCGATCGGCAGATTAGCAAGGGGGCGCGTGTCGGATATGTCCTTTTCGGTTGATGGTAAATATCTGGCTGTAGCAACGCCGATCGGCTGTTGGTTATATGATAGGTTGTCGTTGAAACCGCTTGCCTTATTTGAAACAGAACGCGGGATGCTTAATACCATTGCCTTTTCACACGACACGCAGTTGATTGTCACTAGCAATCTTGATGGTGTTGTGAAGGTATGGGATACACAAAGTCTGCAGTGCCTCGCAAAGATAGACCATCGCAAGAATGTAAAAGCAATGTTAGGATGTTTTTCGCAGCTCTGCTTTTCTCAAGACAACCAATACTTAGCTGCCTCTTGTTTTGACAAGCAAAATGTTGTCTACGCTTGGCAAAAGGACACGAACGCACCCATCACAAACTTTCCGATTGACGTAGCAGAAGAAGAGAGGGGACACCACTTTCCAATTTGTTTCTCTCCGATAGGGAACTTACTCGGATATGTGTCCGCTGGAACCCCGCGTCACACGCTCACGATTTCCGATATAGAAACAAGTGAACACATTGCGGACCTTCACTGCTCAGCACCCTTGGCGTACCGTAGTCTCATCTTTTCGCCTTGTGGGCAATATCTTGCTGCTGTCAATCAGAATACTGAGGTGTTGGTGTGGAATGTTTACAACGGCACTTTGGAAACGGAACCCACGATTTATGATGGGAGAAGGTTAATCCCTGCCTATACACCTGATAGCACACTGCGCGTTGCCGATATTTACGATCATCAAGTTGTGATTTGGGATGCTATCCGAAAAGAGAAAATAGATACCTTTGAATGTCAGAACCGCAGGCATGATCACTTTTCAACCGATGGGGCACACATCGCGACCATCCTGTCGCATAGCGAGCTCTGTGTATGGACAGTCGGGCCACTGTCAACGAAAGTTTCAAGTGCCGCTGATCATCAACCTGTTGTACATTCAGTTGCTTTTTTTACAAACGGTAAGACATTAACAAGTCGGGAAATGTTTGGTGCGCAGCTCGTATGCTGGAATGTGGCACAGAGACAAACAGAACAGGTTTTCCCAACGCAGCGGATGCAGGCACAATACACGACTCAAACTAAAAATCTCACAACGGAAGAAAGACAGCAGTTATTCCGAGTCAGCACATTGTCTACTTGTGGAGAACGACTGGCACTTTGCAAACTTCCGAGGGGTTCAATTGAAATCTGGGATATTGCGTCTGAAACCCTCATTATAAAACTCTCAGACAGTAAAGGATTTGACGCTGCAATGTGTTTTTCACCTACGAATGAACATCTCATTGGTACAGCACCTACAGGCGGTACAGGAGACATTGGTGTATGGGACACACAGTCTGGGAAGAAAGTCAATATGCTTACAGGACATACAAATTATATTATAACAGTCGCTTTCCATCCAAGCGGTAAACACCTCGCAACCGTCGCCAAAGATCGCACAGTAAGACTCTGGGATATAGTCAGTGGTGAACAGATCGGATTGTTCCCTACAGAACTACCAGAAGATAGGTCCCTCTATAGAGGGGATCCAGATCAGATACACCAATATATCGAAAAAAATAGAAAAATAGGGAGACGCTATAAGTGTAACCCTTACAAACTCGCTTTCTCGCCCTGTGGCACGACAATCGCTTGTGGGATATATGATCATATTCGGTTGCGGGATGCAACAACCTTGGAAACGCGCATGCTTATCCTGCTACCTGAAACCTGTCGCAAACCGTTTGCGCTTACATTTTCACCCTGCGGAAAATACCTCGTCTCTGGGGCGTGGTGGATAAGGGGGGTGGACAGAGTGTCCATAAGGATATGGGAGGTCGCAACGGGTGAAAATATACACACTTTCTGGGGACATACAACGGATGTACAGGATTTAGCTTTTACACCGGATGGCGAACTTCTGGCAAGTGGTAGTTATGATGGTACCGTTCTGCTTTGGGACATGAAACCTTATTTATACCATGAAGTGCTATGATGCGATAACCTCTGGCATTGCGCACCTTCAGCAAAACCGACTCCGCTCTGGATTATCCATCCTCGGTATCCTTATTGGGGTCGCGAGTGTTCTCTGCATGATAGCCATTGGCGACGGCACCCAAAAAATTATAGCCGACGACATTGAAAAACTTGGCGGCCCCAACCACGTGCGATTCTGGGTCCGCCCTTATACGTATCCACGGGGAAAGCCGAAGAAGCGGACAACCGAGCGATACTCTCTCGCTGATGCACGTGCCATTGAAGCAGAATGCCCCGATGTGCTCTATGTCTTGCCACAAAATCGAAAGTATCCGAGATGGGTTACATCTAACCAAGGTGTCCAAATACGTTCGACTATTGAAGGTGTGACAGCAGACTACGCCCACATTATGGGATGGGAAGTGCAACACGGGCGATTCCTTTCTGAAGACGATGTTGACAACGCAAAGCAGGTTTGTGTCCTTGGTGTCAACGCCGCTACAGAGTTATTCAGAAATACCCCGCCACTTGGACAAGAGGTGAAAATCCGCCTCAGGCGCAGAAGGTGGGTTAGGTGCCGCGTAGTTGGTATCATGGCGCCCAGAGGCGAAAGCCTCAGCCGTGGCATGTCAATGGATGACATTATCTTTGTTCCATTGATAACACGTCAACAGCGTATCTCTTCAGAACGCTATGTTGAAAGACTCATCGTCTTTTTTCAAAAAGGCACAAATGTCTATACTGTCATTAACTCCGTCAAGGAGGTGCTCCGCAAAAGACACAGAGGTGTCACAGATTTTATTGGTTACTGGAGACCTACAGGCAAAATCAGGATGCTTGAACGCATTGAAGAAGTGATAAAAATCGCACTGGGTGGCATTGCTGGCTTCTCACTTTTTGTGAGCGGCATCAGTATTATGAATATGTGTCTCATTTCCGCTGGTGAAAAGACGCGAGAAATAGGTCTACGCAAAGCAGTTGGTGCAAAGCGGATCGACATTTTCTATCAATTCCTAACAGAATCTATCTGTCTCTGTCTTTGCGGTGGCGTGCTCGGCATCGTTGGGGGTTGGCTCTTCGCCCATGGCATGGCACGGGTTGCTGTCCGTATCCTGCCAATTGTGGCGGAGTGGCCTGTGGTATTATCCGTGCAGTGGGTACTCATATCTGTCATCTTTTGTATTTTCATAGGGATCATTTTTGGTGTTTATCCGGCAATACGTGCTGCATGGATGTCACCCATATAGGACTTACGCAACGCGCAATAACGCACGTCGCATTTGGGCGAGTACGCCGCAGAATTGCGCGACTACGAAACGGGCTTGTTTGATCTCGAGAGCTTATGTTTGTAGTCCGGTGCCTGATAACACATACCTTCCATCCTTCCCTTTCTATTTTCTGGAGATACTCTCCAAAACCGCAAGACATGTCTCTCCATTAACCAACCGATGATAATAGCCTGCGACGCGCTGGGTAAAATCTCGATTTTCGCGCAAGCCTCGCGAGTGTGTACCACCGGCAGGGGACCACAATGCTGCATTTGAGAAAATAGTCTCAATCCGTTCTTCCACATCTATTCGGCTCGTGCCAAATGCCCCCCTCAGAACGTCCTGTATCGTCCGGTCAAGGTCTCGGATTTCATAATCAGTGCCGGTATCAGTGATTCCATTGTATCCGTTATGTGGTGTCAAGAATCGGAGAACCGTCGCGAAGGAATAGGCGAAATCGGATTTGAAGAGTTCTGTACTGGCATCATAGTTCGGTGAGCGGACGATATCGGCGGCGCGTTCGCGGAGTTTCACGGTTTCAATGATATTAATCCGTGCATTGTCGTCTTTGACTCGGCGAATGCGATTAACGAATTCCAGCGTGTATTCTCTTGCACTTTTACCTGTTATCGGGATGTCCGCTTCTACAATCTCGGCATATCCGTTCATCAGACGTTCCAGATGTGGCGCGAACGTTGGGTGTGACGCTGCTTCGTTGACATATTCGATGCCAGAGAGCGTCCCTTTGTGCGTAATCCCCGGTACATGCACGGAATTCACCAAAAGCAGTTTCCAGTCGTGATAGGGTTCTATGCTCTCCTGACTGACAATAACGCCGTAGTCCTGAAGTTCACCGAACGGGACGCGTAGCATGTCGTCTAAATCTTCCAAAATAAGCGGTGTTGCAGGTAGTGCCTCCGCGTATGTTATTAATTCATCTTGACCTTTGATCTGCGCGCGTGCGGATGCCTGAATCTCGTCAGGCACGGCGTAGACCTGTGGCACGAGTCGGTCGCCCATTTCGTTAAGAATACCGACGTTTGTTTCCAACCACGCCGCGTAGCCATCACTCCGTTTTGGATATTCGTTGCAGAGGATATCGCGAATAACTTCGCCGTTATTTCGGAGGTTATCGGTATTGATGACGCAGAGCGTTGCGTCCGCGCCGTGATGGCAAAAATAGCGGTAGAGGGTCTCATCCAGCACATCCATCGCTAGTTCACCCTTAGCAATCCCTGCTTCGGTTACACCGATAAGGATAAGGTCAAGCGGATTTTCGGCTTGGGCATAGAACTGCTCACGACCGGCTTCTGTAGCGAGTGTCGTTGCGCCGACAACGCTCGAAACCTGTCGGATGTCGTGGATACCACTTAGGTCAAACGTGACGACATGGTATATTCCGTTTTGTTGGTTAAAGGCATCGGCTTTCTCAGTGCCACGCGGCTGTCCGACGAAGATACCGCCGTTATAGAGATTCCGTTGGTTGAGGATATGGACAAATTCATGGGTTAAGGCGCGTTGTAAGCCGCCCGCACCAATAGCAAGTATTTTGACTGGAAGCATTTTTAACGATTAGACCTCCGTTCCGATTTTTCCGCTGTCAAAATCGGGTTTCTGATGTGTATGAAGCGCAATTTAAGGATGATTATACCATTTCTATTTGTATGGTTTTCATAACAGGTAGTCTCCAGAAGTCCCCCTGATAAGGGGGATTTAGGGGGTTTCTTACACCGATAGCACCTTATTTGGGAAATATCTTCCGTAAATGAAACATAATATATCAGAAATGGTATTAGTACTTCTCAAAACGCTTTCTTTAAAGACTATTGTCAAGGAGCGAGGTACGAAGACCTCGCGCTCCAGCCAGTAAATAGGGCGATTTGGAAATCACGCTTTCCGGTTATCTTTTGCCAGAATATCAGTATACAGATTTAAATAAGCATCGGCGATGTTTTTCCAGTCGTAGGGTTCAACGCGTTCAACACTTGCTTTGCCCATTTCAAGGCGATTTTCACCGGCGTTAATTAGTTTGACAAGGCAGTGCGCAAGCCCGTCAACATTCCCCGGATCAAATAGTGCGCCGTTAATCCCGTCTACTACAAGTTCATCAATGCCCTGAACACGGCTGGCAACAATCGGGAGTCCTGTTCCCATCGCTTCCAGGACGACGAGCGGCATCCCTTCTGCAAGTGAGGGTAAGATGAATATGTCAGCACCTCGATATTTTTGTGGCAATTCCGAATACGGTACTGAACCCGCAAAGTGGATATGTGAGGCTACGCCCAGGTTTTCCGCCAATTTCAGGAGTTCTCCGTGATAGGGTCCATCACCGACAATCTCAATTTCAAAATTATATGAGACCTTTTCAAGGACTTGTGGGAGCGCGCGGATTAGAAATTGGAACCCTTTGCGTGGAATGAGTCTCCCGATTGTCAGAAGTCGGACTTTTTTTTGACAGGTATTGTGTTGTTCCTCTTTCCCAGTAAGGGATGCGGATCCCGGTTTAAAACGCGCTAAGTCTAAACCGTCGGGAATCACATCCATTTTCACATCCGCATCCGTTTCCTGTGCAAGTTCGCGTAAGCCTTCGCTGCAAGCGACAACGACTGAAGCATTGCGCCAAATCGCTCGGATGACCGGTTTCAGCAGCAGGTATAACCAGCGATAGTAGGGTGGATCTGGATTACGGCTCGGTACATCCCGCCCTCCCAGAAATACAACATACGGCACGTTGCGACGTTTTCGCAGAAGATATGCACCGCCCCCGGCAGGAATACCAAAAAAGACCTGAACAATATCCGGTTGAAACCGTTTAGCGAACTGCAATCCATAGAGACTTGAACTTACTGCGTAAGTCAGCATCTCGTGGACGGCACATACATCCGGATTTTTACGAAGTGCACGCACACGATGCACATGAAAACCTTCCACTTTCTCGTCTTTCGGGCAATCACGAAATTGCGAAGTAATCAGATGCACATCGTGTCCTGATGCCGCGAAGTGTTTGCCTAAGAAGTAGCTTACCCAACCGCCACCGCCACCGATCGGTGGAAATTCGTGATTGAACATCAATATTTTTTTGGGTGTATCATC
>JAKZUG010000365.1:0-10377 GCA_047516705.1 Candidatus Poribacteria bacterium
TCCATCAGATGTAATTTATGGCAGCTGCAAAATGTATGCATGCCACAACCTCTACTGACCACCGAAAACTAACAACCAAAAACTATTAAATACTGAGTTTTTGCACATCCCTATTTCCGATTGTCAAACCGTATATTTCGCGCGTAACGACAATCGCCGTGAACATACTCGCGAGGATACCGATGCCGAGCGTCACCGCAAATCCCTTAATGGGACCTGTGCCAAAATGATAGAGCACAAGCGCGGTAAAGAATGTGGTCAGGTTGGCATCTAAAATCGTTAGAAATGCGCGTTGATAGCCACTTGTGATAGCTGCCCAAACGGCTTTACCGGTTCGTAATTCCTCGCGAATTCGCTCAAAGACTAGCACATTCGCATCCACAGACATCCCGATCGTGAGGACAAGTCCGGCGATACCAGGGAGCGTCAATGCCGCACCCAAACCTGCCAATGCCCCGAGAATAATCAGCATATTAAAAACGAGCGCGACAATAGCGATTAACCCGGAGAGGCGATAGTAGATTATCATGAAAAGCAAGACTACACTCAAGCCGATGGATGCAGCGAGAATACCGTTATCAATAGATTCTTGCCCGAGTGTGGGACCGACGGTACGCTCTTCTGCGATTTGGACACCAACGGGAAACGCGCCTGCTTTCAAGATATTGGAAAGGTAGCTTGCCTCGTCATAAGTGAAACTTCCTTGAATAATAGCGTTTCCGATGATCTGGTCTTGAATGACGGGCGCAGATTGAACTTTCCCATCAAGGAGAATCGCCAGATGTTCGCCGACATGATCGCCGGTGACTTGCGCAAACTTACGTCTGCCAGCACCATCAAAGCTCAACGAGACGACAATGTCAAAAGTGGTTCTGCCTGTGGTGGGAAATGCATCGGTAATCCGGTCCCCAGTTAGGAGTACAGGACTTTCCAAAACATACCAGTTGCCGGTCTCGCGATGATAGCGAACCTCACTATCTTCTGGGATACTATCCGGTGACGGCGTATTGGAAGTACCGCTCCAGAAATTTCCGCCAGCAGGCGATTTCTTGACGAGTTTAAATTCAAGCCTACCCATCTCTCTAACGATCTGTAACGGTTTTGAAGAGTCTTCGGCACCCGGAAGCTCGACGATGATTCTTGGATGATTCGCCTCTCGTCGGATAGAGGGTTCAGAAACGCCAAAAGCATCCACGCGATTTCGTAAGACGATAAGAACTTGTTCAATCGCCTGCTCACTATATTTTTGAATTCCGCCTTGGCTGAGTCTCAACTGATATATGGATTGTGTTTCTGTTTCGGTATTGACCTGTTGTGCATCTTCAAAAAATTCGATTTCGTTAAGAAGCCGCTGCGCTTTTTCCAAGTATTGTGTTTTTTGATTCACATCGGATCGGAGTCGAGAGGGGATACCGACAAATACATTGAGAGCGTCTTGGCCTTCCACCTGCTTAACTTCACGGCACAAAACTTCCTCTGCGCGAAGTTCCTCAGGGATAGAGAGCGCGTATTGGCGGAAAAGTTCAGTTTTGGAGGTTTCTAAATCTACTTCAAGTACAAGATGGACACCGCCTTTGAGATCCAACCCCAACTTCAATCGGGTATCGGGTATGATCCGTCTGACAAATCCTGGAAGGCTGCCGTATAAGTGCAGATTTTTGAGGGTCGCGCGTGGGTTTTTACGCGCCTCCTCCGAAATGAGCCGAACATAAAATTCGCGTGCTTCAGTGGTATCGAATTCATAATCGGAGGTCTCCTTAAGCTCTTGTTTCTCTAAATGAACTCGGAAGACATCCATTAATTCACTGGTCGCATCCTGGAAGCTGATTCCTTCGGGATATTCAACCTCTGCGAGGCTCACCTTAAAATCGTTATCTTCAGTGACTTCAAAAGACGGAAGCTTTTCCTGCATCCAAAGTGGTAGATTCCCGTATAGCGGATTGTAGAGGCTATCCGGGGTCGGGATGAGGTATAACGCAGAGAACAGTAATACCCCGATGATTAAAACTATTTTCCAGATATTGAATCTGTACATCCAAGTTACTCCTAAGCATTAGAATGGTTATCAGTTATCAGTTTTAAGGGTTATCAGAAGAAGATCCATCAGCAATCAGCCGTCAGTCAAAAGGGTTCTGATCATCCCAAAAGCCTCCTGACTGATGGTTTCCGACGGCTGCAGCCGACAGTCGATAGCCATTCCCCTGACAACCTTTTCAAACGCGCCTGGGAGGAATCGAACCCCCGACACGAGGCTTAGGAAGCCACTGCTCTATCCCCTGAGCTACAGGCGCACGTGGTCAGCCTAATATTTAATGAGCGAGAAAATATCGTAGTTTGGAATTTTCTCCCTGCCGTTGAGTTTAGACAACTCAATTAAGATAGCGATGCCAACGATGTGTCCTTCTAATTTTTCAATAAGCTCAACTGATGCAGCAAGCGTCCCACCAGTTGCCAAAAGATCGTCACATAGGAGTACCCTACTGTGTTTAGGGAACGCATCTTGATGAATTGCAACCGCATCACTACCATATTCAAGATCATAAGTGGCTTCGTGCGTCTCATAAGGCAACTTCCCCTTTTTCCGAATAGGGACAAAAGCAGCACCAAACCGATGAGCAAGTACTGAAGCGAAAATAAAACCTCGTGCTTCGGTTCCTGCGACAACATTGATTGCTTCAAATTTATAATGGAGTGCGAACTCATCAATTGCCCTGTGAAAGGCGGTTGGATTTCCTAAAAGAGGCGTGATGTCTTTAAATAAAATGCCCGGTTTCGGAAAATCGGGTACTTCTCGAATAAACCGCGAAAAATCTTGCATTATGTCCCATTACCCTCCTGATGTGGGTGTATCATAATGTTCATCCCTTTTCGGGATTCCATTGCTTCAAACGCTTTGTCAATCTCAACAAGCGGAAAATGGTGTGTGATGAGCGGTTTCACACGCACTAACCCGTTTTCAAGGAGACGGATTGCTAATTCATGGTGGCGTGGCACACAGCCGTGTGAACCTGTGACGAAACATTCCTTATAGTGAATAACATTTGAGAGAACGCTCATGGGTCGCATGGTCTTTGGCAATCCGCCAAACAGGTTGACATATCCGCGATGTGCCACCATTTCAATAGCCTGTTCGTGTGCCTCAACAGAACCGCACGTTGTAACGACAATATCCGGTCCTTCGCCACCAGTTTCTTCCTTACATCTCTCAATTACGTCTTCCTCTTCAGAAGCGATGTAGGCATCTGCTTCGTAGACCTTTGCGATCTCCATTCGGAGTTTGCTCCGTTGTACACCGATGACTTTCGTGGCACCCATAATTCGCGCGAGGTCAATCATCATACACCCGATCGGTCCAAGACCGATAATAACGACGCTTTTGCCGAGAGACATATTGACGAGTTCAAGCCCATTGATGGCACAAGCGAGAGGTTCAGCGAGGGCAGCCTCATCAAAACTGAGAGTTGCATCGAACGGGGTAACCGGTCCCTCCTCCAAAACGAGTCGGGGAAGTTTCATATATTGTGCGAAGGCACCGGGGATTTGGTAACCGATGGCGTAGTTGATGTCGCAGTTGTTTCCGAGACCATCCCGGCACCAATGGCACTGTCCGCAGGGAACATCAGCACCAATTGACACACGATCACCTTCTTTAACGCGGGTTACGTTTTTGCCAGTCTTAACGATGACCCCGGAATTTTCATGTCCAATAATGGTGGGGGGTTTAACTCTCGGGTTACCGTGATGGAGAATGCGGACATCCGAACCGCATATACTAACAGCTTCGATCCGCATCAAAGCAGCATCATCATCAATTTCGGGTTCCGGTACGTCTTTCACACTTAAATTGTCAAGACTCTCAAGTATAGCCGCTTTCATATTTATCCTCTATAGTACGCCGTGTACCGTCCCTTAGTACTTGATACGGATCGAAATTAAGGGGACGGATGAATCAAGACTTTTGCGTAAAACTCACTTTTGTCTCGCATCTTATACAATATATCAGAACTATCTGCTAACGGAACTTTATGTGTTATTAAAGGCATGAGTGTTAACATGCCGGAAGCCATTGCTTGAAGTACAGTCCGCCAATCGTCATCGTTGCCTGCGGCACTATAATCGGAATTCCACGTTCCAAAAATGCTCACCTCACGCCGCATTAATTGCGATATAAGCGCTGCAGGCAGCGTTACATCTGTAGCAGGGTTACCAAGTAAAACGACGCTACCCTCGCGTCCGACACTCCCGAGGGCATCAATACAGGTAGCAGGAACCCCTGCCGCCTCAATACAAACGTGCGCGCCCTTTCCATCAGTATGTGCGTTCACAATTTCAACCGGTTCCTCAGCCCGCCGCACGTTAGTTGCTACGGGGACCCCGGTGTTAAACACTTTATCAAAGCCGAGTTGTTTCGCGAGTTCGAGTTTCTCCGTAACAATATCAAAGAGCAACACATTTGTCGCGCCCATGACCCTTGCCCACTGTGCCGTCATTAACCCGATGGGCCCTGCCCCGAAGATAGCGACCGTCTTTCCAGCAAGCGACGTATGCACACGGCGGACTGCGTGGAGTGCAACTGCAGCGGGTTCTGTCATCGCTGCCTCTTCTAAAGTCACACCGGGTGGAACAGCGATCAGATTTTCCTTCGGTGCGACAACATACTCAGCAAAGGCACCGTCGCTTCGTGAACCGAGATAATCGTAGTCATGGCATTGGACATATTTTCCCTGTTCACACGCCGCACAAGTGCCACACCAGAGCAGCGGGAACACGACGACAGAATCACCAGGGGCAAAATCGTCAACACCGGGACCGCATGCATCAACAATACCAGCGAACTCGTGTCCACAAACTGTTGGGAAACTATAAGTACCTTTGACGAAAATTCTCGGAATATCGGAGCCGCAGACACCACAGAACCCAATTCGTACGCGGACATTACCTTCAGCGAGAGGCGGCACTGGAATCTGCTCTAATCGTAAATCTCCAACGCCGTGAAGGACGAGTGCTTCCATCACACATCTCTCTTTGCGAGTCCAAGCGTAATAGCCTGCTGAATCCGCTGCACGTTCTCACATCGCGAACCCGACTTTTGGAAAACGCTACTCGTGCCACCGACCAAGATATCCGCGCCTGCGGACACCATTTTAGGGATATTTTCAAAACTCACATTGCCATCAACTTCAATCGGTAGATCAACAGCGTGTTCATCGAAAAAAGTGCGACACTCTGCAATTTTTCGGAGCGTAGCCGGGACCACCTTCTGCCCTGCAAACCCCGGATTTACCGTCATAATCAGCACAAAATCGAGCCGGTCAAGGACATAGTCCAATGCAGAGAGTGGGGTCGCTGGATTGAGTGCTGCGCCTGCCTTGATACCGTGCGCTTGAATAAGAGATAATGTTCGATCAAGATGTATCGCCGATTCAACATGAACGGCTATCTGCTGAACGCCAATCTCTGCGACTGCGTCCACAAAGAAATCGTTGTTTTCCACCATGAGGTGAATATCAAAAGCACAGTCTGTTTTTGGACGTAATTGTTCAATAAGCGCAAGCCCAATCGGCATATTCGGGACGAAATGTGCGTCCATCAAGTCAAAATGGAGCATATTAATGCCAACAGCCTCCAATTCCCGAATATCGGTTTCCAAGTTGCATAAATCCGCGCACATTACCGATGGGGCGATGTGGATGTCCGGTTTTGAAGATACTGTATTTGGAGTAGACAAGATAATAATCCCGTAGCGTCAAAATTTCCGTGCTTCTGCTAATAACAAATCCTTAATAGTATAGCATAAAATGATGAATTTGTCAAATTTTGGCATGGCGTGGTATCAGGCACGCGACAACACCTCACGAATTTGCGAATCAAGGTTCGCGGGAGGATCAAAAGGAATGTCAATCGGTTTATGAGAGATAGCACTTGCATAGATGCCCAAAATCGCGTTGAACTGGTGTAATGCGAGTTTAAGATTCGTTTCGACAGGGCAGGTATCGTCTTCAATCCAGTCAAACATTGCCTCTGTCAGACGTGCTTGCGCGAGGTCGTTGTTTTCACGCCATTCATCAGGAGTCGTTCGATGACTTTCTGTCTTTGCATTGGAAAAGAGTTTCCACCCGCCGAATTCCTCAAAGAGCACATGACCAATTTCGCCATAGGCGGCGACGCGACAGTGTTTGTAGATAGCATCATCGTCCATGATCCGTGGAGATGTAAAACCGGTGTTCCAGAAGCCGTAGACACCGTTTTCAAATAGAACTTGACACGATGACGTATCCGGTGCTGGATAGGTACTACCAAGCGACTCCGCACCGCTCACACTGCCGAAGACGCGGACGATCGGAGAATCGTCATTTAGGGACATCGCCCAATCGATAATATGTGTGCCTTGGGCGGATAGGTTCATGCCGCACGAGAAATCTAAAAGGCGAATTTTTCCTAATTCGCCATTTTGCACTGCCCTTCTGCAGTTGATAAGTCCCGGGTGCCAGCGGTATTGTTTTCCAACGCCAAATTTTGTAACCGTTCGCGCTTCCAATTCACACAGCAAACGCCAATCTTCAACACCGCAGGCGATCGGCTTTTCAACGAGGCACGCTGGCACGCCCAGTTCTGATACCATCGGCATAAGCTCACGCCACTGATCCGGCATGGTAACAAGGTGAACAAGATCGGGGTTCTCTGTTCGGAGCATCTCCTCGGCATCGGCGTAGCCGGTAATATCGAAAGTCTCAGCAAATTTTTCGCGGCGGGCAACATCTGAACGGTTCGCACACGCGACTAACTCGCCCTGCGATATTAGTTGATAGGCATTTGCGTGACCGTAGGCTCTACCGCCACAGCCGATGATTGCGCTTCGATATTTTGGCATAATTGATTACTGGCAGTCAAAGAGCCACACGCCAACAACGTTTTTTGTATCAATTGCCGCATCGCTCACAGTTGTAAATATCGTCGGGATCGCCATTAAACAGATTATCCCTAAGATAGATACTTTCCGCACGGTTATTCCATCCATATCTAAAATGTGCCCTATTTTACCTTAAGGTGCAGGAGAGGTCAAGAGAAAAAATATGTGCAACTTTGGGGCGAATCTGCTAAAATAAACTATAGTTTGGACAGTTTTTGGGATTTCCCTGTGAGTCGTTGGTTTCAACACAAGGGAAACCGGCACCGCTATAAAGTGTATTTTCGGATACACCTTTCGCTCCCCTGGGGCTTTGACCCCGCAGGGCGCGCGGTCTATACACATTCGGGGTCTCCGCTGGGTCTGTGCTTTCTTAGAGACGCAATACCTTTTTCTGCGACTTAGCGTGTCTGGGAAACGCAGAGAAAAATAACTGAATATAGCGGCTGCGCGTCCGTGTTTGTTAACAAGTCTCTGCGATGGAGGCACAGACTGACAGTCTATGCTACGGCAGAGGGTTCTCAGCGGAGACCTTTGCCCATTTCTAAAATTGTCCAAACTATAGTAAAATAAAGAGGAGAAAATAAACAATAATACAAGGAGGACAAAGAAGATGATAAGACTAACTGTTTTAATGCTCCTATTGAGCATCTTTTGTTATTTTGGGATTGTTAGTGCCAATGCTGACGCGATAGGGGTCTGGCTGTTTGATGAAGGTGCTGGCAAAATCGTTAAGGATGTATCCGGTAACGGACATCATGGTGAAATCGTTGGTGAAGTAGCATGGGCTGATGGGAAATTTGAGAGGGCACTCGAATTTGACGGTGGTCATGTCCTCGTGCCGCATGCGGATGTCATGAACCTTAGGCAGTGGACAATGACTGCGTGGATAAAAATCCCTAAGATCGTCGATCCGTATCAAATTATTCTTGGCAAAGAGGCGTGGCCAGATCGGAACTATACGATGTGGATCCGCCCCGGTGTGATGACTTTCGGATTTACGCTTCCCGGCGGTGCGCAAGATTTGCAGGTGGGCAGTAAAGAGGTCACTGATGATCAGTGGCACTTCGTCGCAGGTGTGTATGACGAGAAAAATCTCACGCCTTACGTTGACGGCGAACAATTTAATCCACGCGGTGCTGCTGGGAAACCCGCCACGAACAATGCCCCATTGATTATAGGTGCACAAGGACCTGCTGGGGACGGTGGCCCGTTGAAGGGCATCATCGATGAGGTCGCAGTCTACGATACCGCATTAGACGAGGATGAGATCGCTGAGGTGATGGAAGGGCTCTCAAAGCAATTTCAAGCGGTGGATGTGGCAGATAAATTAACGGTAACATGGGGAGATATTAAAAATAGTAGTAAGTAATTCGGACGGTTGGAAGACTCGTCCATAACCTAAAAATAGCGGTGTTGCAAAATCTATGTAAACATAATGTCCCAATTTTTCGTTTTTAGTCAAGATTCCGAATTACCGGAAATATACCGTGCTGACAAAAAGTGAGTTTGACTCGGGGCATTTATAACAGATTGGATAACAATACACCGTTGATCGGCGCGCTTACATGAAGATTAAAATATTAATTCGGTAATTTCATTGGGATAACTGTAGCGTTTCTGGCGTATGCCCGGCGCGGTTAGAAACCGCGCCTACCGAGCCTGGTGGATTACCGATTTAAATACTTAATCTTCATCAAAGCGCGCCTACTAGTAGATGTCTACATCTATTTATATAGTAAAGTTTGAAAATATGTGAACATTTCAGAGAGTGACAACCCTTCCCATCCACGCTGGCGAGGTTTGTAACCTCGCCCCATAATGATCAAGTAATTGTAGATTTTACTATATTACCCGACAGATGCCTTAATAGATATTGCCCTCACATTACAAAGTTTATTAACAACGTTGTCTTACATTTACAGAAATGTGGTAAACACGAAAATAATCGAGAATACACGTGCAGAAAAATCCATTGTCTAAACTTGCAGTTCACCAAAACCTGCTTTATAAAATTGGGCTTCTCCTTATCATCGTCCTTTCCTCAACGCCTACCGTTGTTGTAAGTCGTATCGCTGAAGAAAACGACGAATCGCAAACAGAAACCACAACACCCAGCGATAGTGTTACGGTTCCTGATTCCGACGAATCCGAAACAGCGTTGGAAGATGAAAACAACAGCGGGTTTGGGTTGTTCAACCGTAATCCTTTTGATACTGCTCGTGCGCCAAAACGCTTCATCTGGCAAGATGAAAAGGAACAACCCGAAAAAGACGAGGAAAGTAGGTACATCCAACCCTATCTGGACAGTCTCCGCAGATGGCGAAATCCACCCGAATTGACAGACCTCAGTAAGCTTTATGATTGGAAACCGAAACCGAAGCGTGAGGAAAAAGGTATCGCTCTGCCGATGGATTCCAATCTTCGGATAACTGGCTTACAATCCGTGACTGTAGAGGCAAACAAGACGCACTATTTCGGTGAAGGCGATCTGAACCGATACGGTAGATACGGTTACGGAGGTGGATACGGCAGTTATTCATCTGGGCTTGACTTGGGACTTACTTCGTCTTACGGTTATGAAGATTTCGGCTATGGAAGTGGCTTTGATGGCGGTGGATACGGTTCTGGATATGGCGGTGGTGGATACAGCAGCTACGGAAGCGGTTACGGAGGCGGGTATG
Organism: Candidatus Poribacteria bacterium; assembly: GCA_047516705.1. GTDB lineage: Bacteria > Poribacteria > WGA-4E > WGA-4E > WGA-3G > WGA-3G. The sequence goes on from JAKZUG010000365.1 coordinate 9,592, forward strand.
GCGGCGGATACAGTAGCCGTGGTACCCCGCGCGCAACAGGCTTCAATCTGCGTCAGATACAACAATTTGGGCTACACGGTCGCGTCGGACAACGTACACACATCGCCGTGGATTATAGTGCTGGTGGTAGTGGCTTTGGTGGCGGTGGCTATGGCGGTGGATACGGTGGTGGTTATGGTGGCGGATACGGTCTTGGCGGTGCAAAGGAACAGAAGATTAAAATCTGGTATGAAGGTAAACCCGAGGATATTATAAAAACGATCTCGTTTGGTGACATCACGCTCAATTTGCCGAACACCCGTTTTTTGAACATCAACCGAAATTTGTTCGGACTTGAAGGCGTTTTTGAATGGAAAAATACGCGTCTGACCGCTTTCGGTTCTCGTAGTAAAGGGATACGTGAGGTGCGTACTTTCCGTGGGCAATCGCGGCGTGCTGGTGGCGGATACGGCTACGGACCGCCAGGGATCCAGATTCCGGACACCAACTACGTCAAAAACCGGTTCTACCATATCCACAAAGGTGAAGACGGCTTACTACACGAAGGTTACCTACCGATCAAACCGGGAAGTGCGCAAATTTTCATTGATGATGGTGTTGTGGGAAACAATCAGGGTGGTAAACGGACGAGTCAAGGTTACTTTAACCCACAATTCGTTGGACAGGACTACAATATCGACTACGACACCGGCGAAATAGAATTTCTCTCCTCGATCTCTGCAAACTATACTATCGTTGTTGCCTATGAATACAACGGTAGCGGTGGCGGCACCGTTGGTAATAAAG
>JAKZUG010000366.1:0-2572 GCA_047516705.1 Candidatus Poribacteria bacterium
GAGGTAACTGGTTCCTTAAGAAGTAAGTAACTGAGTGCAATTCCCCAGAGCGGCGTTGTAAAAAAGAGGACAGCTACACGGCTTGGCGGATAGTGCTTCAGCACAAGGGTCCACGCAACGAGACAGAAACCCGCTATCACCACGCCCTGATACAGAACCGCAAGGAACGCCGGGTAGGAAAAGCCATAGCCGGCTTTCCCCTCGAAAATCGCGCTGAAGATGAAAAAACAAGGCACCCCAACCATCATTTGTGATGTGAGCAGTCGATACGGGTGAATGGACTGAACGAGACGGTTTGTCAGAGTGATTAAGAGACCAAGCTGAAAGCCGCTGAACAGGGTTAGGAAATCCCCAGCGAGACGTCCTCTCATGCCCCCGAACAGGTTGTCCCAGAATACAATCACAACCCCGCAGAATGCGAGGATTAATCCAGCAGTTTTCCATCGTCCCATGCGATCTCCAGGGACAATGTAATGCGAGATGATGGCAACAAAGAACGGGTGAGTGTTAACGAAGACTACAGACCGCCCTGCGTGCGTGAGGTTTGTTCCCCAGTTTAAGCACGTAGTTTGGCTGGTAAACAGAAGACCAAATAGCAGTAACCGAAAGATTTCGCCCGACTGCGGTTTAAGTGATACCCGTTGTGAGGTTGCCAAGCCTGCGATAAGAAGCAACCCGATCGAATACCTTAGCCCTGCCAGAGCGAACGGCGCGAATTCTTGAAGTCCGATTTTGATGGAAACGGAAATGCCGCCCCAAAGCAGCGCCAAGAACAGCACGAACAAGACGACCTTCATTGGGACATCGAATTCACTGGCTTTCTGATTCGTTTCTGAATGCATAAAATTCACTTTTCATATTTTGCTTCACAATTCGGATTTATCACAGGCAAATTCAGGGCGTACCAGCGAATCGTCCACGTACCCGATGAGTTGCTTGGGAGGTTCTTCCGTCCTCAAAGTATGTCCAATGGGTTATCTAATCCCGCTCGTTTGAATTGGCTAATGATGCACTATCCACCTCCGATTTTTCGTCGATATGAAACTCAATTTCAGCTAGGTTGGAAATCCACAAGATATACCCATCTTCACCGTCATCTGGATAATATTTCCGACGAAAGTCGGCAATCCGAAAGCCAAACTGCCGATAAAGGTTCAGTGCTGGCAGATTGCTGCTCCGCACTTCTAAAAAGACTATTCTTCCACCTTGTGCATTGATATACTCCAGGGACCTTGCGAGTAGATATTTACCAACGTTTTGGCGGCGATAAGTAGGAGAGACAGCGAAGTTTGTGATATGGACATCATCCTCAACAATCGAGAAGTTAATAAATGCAATCGGTACTCGGTCAGTGCGAGCGACGAGAAAATGACAGTGCGGATTAGCCCGACGTGCTCCCTGCTTAAAGGCAATCTCGGGCCAAGGGAAAGTAAATGATTGACGTTCAATCTCCATCACAGTCGAGAGATCGCTTTTCTCCATATGGCTAATCTGAATGTCTATCGACGGTGACTTTACCTTCACGACTTTCAATTTTTGGTTCCAACGTATTCCAGTGTTGATTCGCCTTGCTGCGGTTTCTTTAATACCCAACTGCTAGCGCCGCGCTTCATTTTTTTGGTGTCGCAATAATTCATACGTTGTGCTACAATACCTTTTATCACACAGGGAAAGGAGAAGGTAACATGTATTTTACCAATAAGCAAAAGGTAGCATTGTGCGCGTGCACAATCTTTGCTGTCATATATGTCGCCGCTTATTTCGTTGGTAAATGGTACTTTGGTAAGCCATCCATCGTCCATGATAGGGTAGGGGCTGTGGTACTTCCTCCCCCAGACCCTCCTCTCATCTGACCCCGCCGACCATCTAGTGCTCTTATCGGTACTTCGGCAACATTACCGGATTCGTCAGAAAACGAACAGCCTGATGCAGTGACACCCGATACCCCACTGCCACCACCTGATGCCACAGAAAATGTCCAAAACGATAAGGAACCGAGTGACACGTTCGACATCATGCTCCTGTCTCCCGAGGAGATGTTAACCTATCTTGAGGAAATATATACCCCTCAAGAACAGCTTGATATCCTCACGAGCGAGACAGGGGTTCAATGGATACACAGCAAATTAGCTCCGAATTTTCCCATTATTGATGCATCTTATCTTGATGAGTGTTTTGAATTGTATCCAGTTGATTCGCCAGAACGGGCACCGTGTTTGGAGAATCGCCAACGAGAATTGTTTGCTCCTCACGTGCGCAGGCTCGGAGAAGGTATTCAAAACGTCGTCGACTTTCTAAACCAATTAAGTCCAGAGTTCCATCAAGTCGGCGTGCAGGGCGCTGGTGCGTCCATACTTCCTCCTCCTGATCCGCCTCAAGCGCGCATACGCAGTGTAGAATAAAGAGCCTAAAACCGTCCGTCAAACCAAAACCCACCGCCAACCCCCAAAGCAGTCGAGAACCGTGATTCTCCACCGTCACCTGCAACGGCTTGTTGGAATCCTAATTACGTTGAGTGATCTGCTTCACTCAAACTTGACATTGCTTCTCTTGTATGAACCATCACTGGCAA
>JAKZUG010000367.1:0-2846 GCA_047516705.1 Candidatus Poribacteria bacterium
CGTGAAGTCACACAACTTACGCATGATGGAGATAATTTTGGGGCCAATTGGTTTGACCTGTCGGCTTTACCTGTTTCCCCACAACCGCGGTTGCTAACCTCTACATGGGGTGAAATCAAAAGTTGGGATTGAATCTGGATGGATTAGAACTTACGCATTCCCTCTTAAAGTCCCCCTGATAAGGGGGATTTAGGGGGTTTAAAATACGGAAATTACCGCTTTTTGCGTCTAAATATCCGATATTTGCTCAATTTGCGTAAGTCCTATGGATTACATATCCCAATAAATACTAAACGCTTCGATTCCTATTATAGTGACATCTAAAGATAATGGGGCACGTTTTGACATAACGGGCGAGGCAACCTCGCCCCTACGAACCGTTTTCTGTTAAAGGAAAGATGTCTACTTAATTGTCGACTTTACTATAATATTGGGTAAGTCCTATTGGCATAGAAATTGCCATTTATCTGACAAGGTTAACGAGGAGGTGTTCATTGTGGTGACCCGCATTTTCCAGCAGCCCTTTTTGAAAATGAACAGATTTGCGTTTACTTTACATTTTGCGTTTATCGTGAGCATTTTACTGATAGGATGTACGGCACCCGCGCATTTGGTGAACACATCAGAACCGACACAAGATGAGAAGATGCAGCAAACTATAAACGCATGGAGAGGCACACACATCTCAAAGGCTGTTCAGAAATGGGGTTCACCAAACGAAGTTAACGGCGACGGGACAGGTTGGCAGATTTATACTTGGCACATAATTGTGTGGAGATTCTTAGGCGGACCAGAGCACCGGATGATACCCCGACCCGGGCAACGGACCCCTCCGAAACAGAACTCTGCCGGCTTGCAGGGAGTAAGAGGGACATACTTATCCACGGACGACGCATACCAATTCACGTTTTATACGCGTCCAAACGGTATAATTTACAAAACACTCGCAAAAAAGAATCAAGACCCCGCAAGTGAACTCAGGTGGAAATAAGGACCAGTTGCTTCTAAAAGCTTCTAAAAGACAGGACTTCACAAGCCAAAATAAAACGGAGATGAAAACCAATGTCAAGTAGAACCTGTTCTTTGCGCGTATGTGTGGCAATCGGAGTGTGGCTACTCATGGTAGGTTGCGCATCTTTGTATCAGCCACTTCCAAGACGAATAGACGCTACTCACCTATCCTGTGAGGCGCATCCATCGCTCGTTGATGGCGATCTTGCCACAACCAGTTTCCTGAAGGTAAAAGGCTTTGTTGAAAAGGATGACATTGATTATGGGCACAGTATCCGATATGGCGACTGGTTGGAAGGCAAAGATAAGGCTGAGGCATGGATTCAACTTGACACGCTTACGTCTGTCGCTTACATTAAGGTGCATCCAGTTTCAAAAATTTATCGTCTCTCGGTAGACACAACGACCGCTGAGATAGATCATGAAGAAGCATATCGCTTTGAGCCAGTGAAAAGTCATAAGATTGCTAGATCCGAGAACGGTGCAGTGATACGCATCGACATCGACAGACCAGTGCAGATGCTGAGAGTTGTTATTTATGCCAATCGTGACTTATCACACGCCACACCGGAACCGTTGACTCATAAAACTAAAGTGACCTTTGAGGATATTGTGATTCGGGAAATTCAGGTGTATCAGTGATGAAAACTTAGGAGTTTTGAAAATGAACAGATTCACATTCGCTTTATATTTTGTGTGTATCGCAAGCCTCTTGGCTGCCGGATGTGCGGTCCCAACGTATTTGAGGAACCCATCCGAACCACCGCAACCATCACCAGAAGAAAAAATACAGCAAACTCTGGAATCTCTGGAATCATGGAAGGGGGATCCGATTTCAAAGGCTATTCGGGAATGGGGGGCACCACATGGAATAACCGACGACGACGCAGGTTCAAAGATTTACATCTGGCAGATGCAGATGCCTGTGCAAAAGGTTCTATCCGGACAAGAAAACGGGATCCTTTCCCGCCGGCACTCCAGTGACCTGCGGCGCGTGACAGAGGCATCCTCGTCAACTGACGACATCTACGAACTTATGTTTTATACAGACCCAAACGGTGTAATTTACAAAACCTTCGCAAAAAGGGATGAGAATCCCAGCGTTGGTTCCCTGAGTTCCGGCTTTCCTCAAGAAAAACCGGGGTCCACAAGATAACACGATGAAATTACCGACAATTTCCATCGCATCACATCGCGTCACGCGGCTCATCATCGGCGGTAATCCGTATAGTGGCATTTCACACCGCTCCTCGGCGGCATCGAAAGCCATGATAGATTACTATACGACGCAGCAGATTATTGCCGACCTCCGGCAAGCGGAACAGAACGGAATTAACGCTGTCCTCGCTCGTGCTGATCGCCATATCATGCGCACCCTCAACGAATACTGGAACGCAGGTGGAACAATCCAGTGGATTGCCCAAACCCCGAAGGATACTGAGTACGCAGACCTCGACGAATACCTCCAGATTATCGCACGCTATAAACCGATTGCTATCTACCATCACGGTGGGACAACTGATAAGTTGTACGCAGAAGGACGACTCGGTTCATTACGCGAAGGTCTCAAACGCATCAGGGACCTCGATTGTGCAGTCGGACTCGGCACACATGATCCATTGGTCCTCAAGTACTGCTACACTGAAGGATATGATGTTGACTTTTATGTCTGTGCGTTGTATAATCATACAAGGCATAGAGAACTCTATCTGCCAGACGATCGGTCCGCAGCATTTGCCGTTATACAAGCGATACCGATGCCGATAATCGCGATCAAGGTGTTAGCCGCTGGTAGGAACGAACCGCGTGAGGCACTTGAACTCGCACTTGAGAAT
>JAKZUG010000368.1:0-12618 GCA_047516705.1 Candidatus Poribacteria bacterium
AAATATAGGGCATTCTCACGCAAAAAGTGGCAATTTCAGTGTTTTTAACCCCCTAAATCCCCCTTATCAGGGGGACTTTTGAAACTGCTGCGTAAGTCCTAACTGTTTCAGGTGGTCCGCGATGTCTTAAGCGCGTAGACTTCCTCTAAAAACTTTTCATAACTCACCGAACCACTGCCGCCCATCTTATCGATAATAGGGTTGGCTATGGTGCGTGCCAGTTCCGAGCGACGCAATTTGGGGAGGGTTCCGCGACGGGCAAGATATTCACGTATCACACCCAACTCGTTCTCTGTGACCAACTCAGGCCGGATCCAAGCCGCATAGTCAAATACTTGCGGTGAAATGTTGATAGCGGGTGTCCCTGCTTTTGAATTCACACCGCTAAGTTTCAGGTCTGTGCGCGCCGTTTTAACGACGAGTGTCCCCGCAGCCAAGTCCCCTAATCGCTTCCAGTTGCTGGTTATGAGCATAGCCGTCAGTCCCGCACCATATAAGAAAGGAAGGAAATCAACCACTCGGACCAGATTACGAATCGCTGAATCCGCAAAACTGATCGGGTAGCCGCCGTCTTTGATGACACGCAGCCCGAGCGCACGCTTTCCGGGTGATTGCCCATTCGTCGTGACCTCAAATACCATATAATATCCCCAGAAGAGCGCGAAGACGATGATACCCCCCAGCGCACCAAGCCAGTTACCGAGAGCATCGCCGAGTTCAAATATGAAATTTCGGTTAACATAAAACCCGAGCAAGAGGATCAGCACAAGCAGTAAAGTATCAATCAGTGCCGCATAGAAGCGCGACCCGATACCCGCCTTTTGAAAACTAATGTCAATCTGTTCCGGTGTTTCTATCGATAATTGTTCGTTCATTTGTGGAAGGCATCTCTCCTTTTGGAGCGAAAAAGGCTTGATTTTTGACATGAAATGGAGTTTAATTATGTAGAGGAAGTCCCTACATCAAATTATAGCACAATGCATCAGTTATACCAATTCTGATTGACGGTTTCTCTTAAAGGAGCCTACTGTGGGTGTGTAAATATTTTGGCATCGGGTTGTCAGAATCAGGATTTTAAGGATTCAAGGATTTTCAGGATGGCAGCACTACAAGACGGGCGAGGGCACCTCGCCCCTACGTTATGTTGATTTTGGTGTTTCCGAAGATTTAGTGTCAAAAACTTTATACACCCCGTAATACGTTGGGGTAAATCAGGGTTACAAACCCCTCCTACAAAAGAAATGGAATCGTTAATGCCAAACCAGCATAAGATATACTGAAACATGACAATCACAGAATTCATTACAAAAAAACAGGAAACTTGGAACGAACTCGAAGCACTGCTTAACCGTCCACGAGATGCGAATGCGATACAACTCAATCGACTCGGCTATCTATATCGGCGTGTCACATCCGATTTAGCAGTAGCACGCCGCGATTTCCCACAGGACCGGTGTGTCCCATATCTCAACGAACTCGCATCACGCGCACATGCCACGGTTTACCAGACCTCTCCGTTCAAGCGAGGCAATCTCCGGCAGTTCCTTCACTTCGGTTTCCCAACACTGTTTCGCGAAAATCTCAGTTTCATCGGCGCATCGTTTCTGATCTTCACTATCGCATTTGCGGCAGCATACTGGATGGGTCTGACAACTCCCGAATTTGCGGAAAAACTCATACCCGAACACTACGTATCCCATATCAAGAAGTTAGAAAATAACGCATGGAACGATACGTCAGCAGAATGGCGCAATCTAATGGCTTCCTTTGTGATGACGAACAACATCAAAGTCGCTTTTCTTGCCTTTGCCTCGGGCATCATGTTTATGGTAGGCACTGCCTATATTTTGGTCTTCAACGGTATCCACATCGGAGCAGTTGCGGGGTTATGTCATGCCAACGGGGTTTCGTTAGCACTCTGGTCGTTTGTTTCGCCACACGGCTATATTGAACTGACAACGATCTTTATCGCAGGTGGTGCCGGATTAAAGTTAGGATATTCACTCATCGCACCGTCGCTGTATACGCGTAAACATGCTTTGACAGACGCTGCCAGAATCGCCGTCCAGCTGCTTGGTGGGTGTGTCGCCCTGCTCATCGTTGCGGGGACCATTGAAGGCTTTGTCTCACCTTCCAAGTTGCCAAACGCCGTCAAAATCGGGTTCGGTGCCGTGACAGGCATCTTGTTGTTTACCTACCTCTTCGCAATGAAAGCACCTAACGTTGACACATCCTCCAAATCATGAGCATGACTCGTTTCTACAGTCTATGTGATATATTGTGGGAGGGATTTGCAATCCCGATTACAATATGCATACGTTGGATTGAACAAATTTTCTGCGGGTATTGTCGAGATATGGTTTGGGTGTGTAAATATTTTGGCATAGGTGTTAATTTATGGATTTTTCCAGCGTTTTAGCAATTACCAATATAAACATGCCGCCCTTACAGGGAAACCTGACTTTTTGCTCGAGAACGCTGCTATAAACATGCTGAAGAAATACCCAAGCAAATAAACCCTACGGGACTAAAGAGGTGTTTTCCGGTAGGTAAAGTTTAAGTCCCAGTGCGGTTAAGAAACTGTATCTACCGGGTTTGGTTACCTAAAAGCGCAATAAAAATCGAAAACTGAATAGCCCTGCTGAATGTATACGTTGGATTGAACAAATTTTCTGCGGGTATTGTCGAGATAATGGTTTGGTTTCCTTGTTCGTCTGGGAAGAAACCCCCTAAATCCCCCTTATCAGGGGGACTTTGCGTTAATTTTCTATACAGATGTCGCCCCGCTGGGGCTGCTGATGACTGAATGCGTATGTATCGACCTCTTAACCGACAACTGACAACTACGCACTCAAATCCTTGATTTCGCTTTAAGCTCCAAATATTTATTCACCACTGCCATTGTCAACTGATGTGCTGGCACATCAATCGTGATAACGCCTCGACGGCGCAGGATTTCCAACGTCGCGTGTTTCTCCTGCAGCAATCGCTCGGCAATCGCTTTATGATAAACCGATTTGGAGTCTTGGGTACGCTGCTCGGCTAATTCAACAATGCCGGAGTCCGTCAAGGTCACGCAGGCAACGAGGTGATGTTTGGAAAGTTGCGAGACATAAGCGGCGATCCCTTCAGCGGAATCACTGTCTAAGATGTCCGTAAAAAGGATAATGAGGGCGCGCCTGCGCTGTTTTGAAGCGAGATATTTGAACGCTTCCCCAAAATCCGGCTCAACCGAGTGAACGGGGAGTGCATAGATGGTTTCTAACATCGTCAGAAACTGCTTCTTGCCCGGCTTCGGCGCGAGATATTGGTGAACTCTATCCGCAAAGGCGATCAATCCGACTTTATCACCCTTCAGCATTGAGACATAAGCAGTCATCAAAGTTGTATTGATGGCGTAATCCAATTTAAGCATGGCCTTTTGTGGTGTCGGTTCAGAATGGGGCAGTGTGGATGTTTCTAAAAGAATTGGCGATGCCATGAGCCTACCCGTATCCAACATAATCACGACATCTTGGCTCCGCTCCGTCTCAAATTCTCGGACAATCGGTTTGCGTTGACGGGCAGTCGCTTTCCAATCGATGCGGCGGAAATCGTCGTCTGGCGAATATTCGCGTAGCCGTTCCATCTCCGTGCCTTCCCCAAATTGCCGAGAAGTTTTGAGCCCAATTTGGTGAAGCATACCGCGCTTTATTAAGAGTTCATACTGCCGTACCGCTTGTAGATTCGGATAAACCTTTATCTCCGCCGCCGCGGGTACCCGTCGTCGCCGAATAATCAGCCCTAAAATACCCCAACACTGCAGATGAATATCTACGAACTGGTAAATCCCTCGCCGTAACGGTGTGAGGCGATACGATATATCCGCATGGTGCATCGGTGAAACATGGCAGTCGTGGAGTACCGTCTCATACAAAAACTCGTCGAGAAAGTCGTCTTTGATACGCAGTTTTAGCCGATGGCGAGAGCGGTTGACAACCTTCAGCGTCACAACGTTCTCCACTCCCAACGAAAACTTGGAATTCATCTCACGGCTTATTTCAACCCTTCCAAACAACGGATTGGTAACATAATCTATCGCACAGACGACGAACAACAGCACCAGATAGGCACCACCGACGAATAGCAGGCTCGGTGAAACGTTGTAAAGCACAATCGGGATCGCTACTGGAAGCAGGTAGATGAGGAGACGGTTGCTAAAGTACATCTTTGTACCTAACGTGGAATTTCTGCTTCTGCGAGGAGCCGATCAATTACATCGTCTGGGGTCAATCCCTCAATTTCGGCATCCGGTTTCAGCAGAATGCGATGGCGATAGACATGCGGTGCCAATAATTTGACATCGTCAGGCAAGATATAATCTCGTCCCTGAAGCGCAGCGTAGGTTTTGCTCGCCAATAAGAGTGCGATCGAAGCGCGCGGGCTACCGCCCAACACTAACTCATCAGAATTACGCGATGCCTCCGCTAAACCGACAATATAATTGAAGATCGAATCCTCTACGGTCACCGTTTGGATTTCTTTCTGACACTCCTGAAGCGACGCGCTATCAATCACACTTTCGATCCCTACTGCTTCCAATCGGGTGGCGTTGAACCCGTTGTGATAATTCATCAAAATCTGTGTCTCTACTTCTGGAACGGGGTAATCGACACGTAATTTGAACAGGAATCGGTCAAGTTGCGCCTCCGGGAGCGGGTAGGTGCCTTCATATTCAATAGGGTTTTGTGTCGCTACTATCATAAACGGTGGTGATAACTCATGGCGGACACCGTCGATGCTCACCTGCCGTTCCTCCATACACTCTAAGAGTGCCGACTGTGTCTTAGCAGGCGCGCGGTTGATCTCGTCAGCGAGCAATACATTCGTGAAAACAGGACCGCGCTTTAGGTTAAATTGGTTCGTCGTCAAATCATAGACGCTGGTACCAACAATATCTGACGGCATTAGGTCTGGCGTAAACTGCACACGACTGAATTCCCCGGAAACTACCATCGCTAACGTTTTGGCGATAAGTGTTTTCGCGGTCCCGGGGACACCTTCTAACAATACATGTCCGCCTGAAAACAGACCGACGACGACAAGCTCAAAGAGTTCTGTCTGTCCGACAATAACTTTCTGTGCCTCTTGCTTCATCTTCTCGAAAACGGTTTGAACGAGATTAGTCATACTTATTAACATGCCTTTTCATGACAGGAGGTTGCAAACCTCTCATCAAAGGAGTACAATTGAGGTAAATCTTCTTTAATTTAGACGGTGTTGCCAGCGGCAACAGCTTGTTTTATTGCCTCAATAACCTTGTCAACATCCTCTTCCTCAACAACAATTTCGATTTTCAATTTTGAATCAAATTCAAACCTGTATCCACCACCGTTGTATAGTTCAGCATGCCGACGGATACGCTCAAACCCACGATTGGCCTTAATGTTCCGAACACCCACACTCCTGAGTGCTTTCTTCACCTCCGCTAACTTGAAAGGGAGGATGATACATTCTATCTTTTTCATGCGATTCTCCTTGTTGAAACTGAATAACGTGAGTTAGATATAAAAAATTGGCTTATCATGTAGACCCCGGACGCTATTCGCTATGGGGGAAGCGGACACATTCTCACATCGTCAACACTCGATTGTTGGGTTTCGCTATATCTACCTAAGCGAAATAAGTCATCGAAAATCGGTATGTTCCGTATAAACTAAAGGTATCTTGGTTTTACCGCTCTACCCAACCTACGTCTCACTTACTATGATGGCAAATATTGAAAATCTCTTGCGTTAGTTTAGAGATTCCGATGGACAGCCAATTTTGTCCTGCCGATCTTCGCGGTTTCACGGTAAGTCTCAACGCGCTGTGCGATGTCAAGCAACCGTGACTCTGATATGTTCGCAGACGGATCCAAGTCCGCCATCAGGTTTGTGAGTTCACCGTCCTCATCAATAGCACCGCGCAGTGCTAATTCCTCCAAAAAGGTCGCTGTCCCCAAATTCGGATTGACACGCCAACGGACACCGAGATCAGTCTTGAACCTGTCACGAATGTGCCTTAACACCTCCATACGCGTATTGCCCTTTTGGTATAGAGCCGTCATCGCATGGACGTATTCGGCACTCAAACGTCTATTTTTTTCCTGCGCATCCAAAGGCTTGCCGAACCGCCGACCCCGCAGTACCAAAAACAAGAAAAGCGTCAGGCAGATATAAACAGCACCTAACCCCCCGGGTGTTTTGAACACGAACACAACAAACGGATTCGGAGGCTTTGTTTCGAGCGTGTAGTATCTCTTCTCAGCAAGACCGATTCGCGCATTGGATGGGAGCGTTGACATTAAATTGTAGAGGAACATAGCGTTACCACCATGCCGCAGCCCACTTTTGGTAAATAGATACTCGGAAGCGATGAAGAACGCACGTCCTTCCCCGTCGCGCAGCGTTACAATCGTCGCATCGTCCTCTCTGCCGTAAAGCACAGCGACTTCACGCCCTATAGCCTCAATAACGAAATCCGTACCCGTGCGGACTTCGTCAACAGGATGCAGTGGAAACAGCGGTTCATCTGGAATTCGTTGTGAGAATTCCAACCGATCTGTTAGCTCCTGCAGTTCTAAACCGTAAGCAGAGAAAAGACCTTCCAACACTTTATTGTTTCCAGCCACAATTAAGGTCCCACCGGTGCTGACAAAACTTTGGATGTCTTTCACTTCGTTTTCTGTTGGTGCCTTGTTGAGGGTATGCAGATACAACGTATCGTACCTATCCAGACGCGCCGGATACTCCGCCGATATTTCTGTGACGCGGAACTTCAGCTTGCGCAAGACCTGGTAAAGTACGGTACCATATCCGGGTAAATCACACGAACTCAGAAAACAGGCAAAGGTAATTAAAATAAGACTGAAAATGGATGTTCGGACAATTCGCATTTTCGCCTTCGGCAGTGAAGTAGTGATAAATTTAGTGCCTCGCATAGACATTTTTTAACAGGTTTCGGTAACTCGACACAGTCTCGGCATCGCACGGTTTGTGTCCGTACCATACCTCATCAAAAATGGTAATCGCAGGTCCGAGCGCAGTGTGCAGGTCAATATCCGCTTGTGCTTGGTGGAGATACTCACGATTGGTGAGACTTTTATCGTAAGGGAGTAGCCCCCGTTCTTGGAGGTGAAAAATCGCGGAGAGATAGAGGAAACGGAGTGCACCGCGAAAGTCGCTTTCCGCCTCCGCCGTCTCTGCGCGTGCCAGTGCTGCCCTCTCTGTCTCCACCTGCTCAAGCGCGGTTTCCGCAACCTCGTCGTGCGCCTCGCTAATCAAGTTCATCCGGATTTGTCGGACAAAAAAGATAATGACTGCCCCGAACGCGATCGCACAAAGCGGAAACAGCACATACCTGAGATTGGCATCCCATATACGAGGATTAAGGATTTTCTCCAAATCGTCTCGGTATTTCTCGTAAGATACCTCCGTTCTCGAATGGCGTGTCTCCAATTCTTCGCGGAGTGCCTGTTCTTCTGCCACCGATATTGTCAAGAGGGCAAAAAGACTCACAAAGCACAATATGACCCAAAGACAGGTTTTCTCTTTCACAGTTACGCCGCCTTTTTTATAGCGTCTACTCGTTCAAAATAGAGATGTGTCGTTAAAATTGCCCATATCGGCACCAAAAAGGTAGTGATCAATCCGCTCACAACAAAGATCGCCACCATGATAGGACCACTCAATAACTCTGGCAACACGACCAGAACATCACTACCGATGAAGAGAGTTAGGAATATTAACGGCGACAACGCCTCGCGAATAGGCACGAGTTCCAGGATGAACACAGACAATACCAACAACGCAGCACCCAACAATACAGACGTAATGACCGAGGCTATCCAGCCTGTCAGCAGATAGATCCCGAAAAACCGCCATCTTGCCCCACTGACCAACGCGTGGCTCCGACGAAAAGCCGCTATAATAGACCTGTTTTCAAGGATGATGCACAAATTGCAAAGACACATCGTCGCCATAAAATAAAACTGGAGGCATAGAAATAAATCCCAAACGAGAGAGTACGGAATGATCCAGAGTTCAATAGGCGTTCTGCCAGTCAACCCCAATGGACGCATTAACGGGAGTATTAACTGGAGAATCATCTTACCAAAATAATCACCTGCTTTGTTAATCCCAAATATAATCAGGACAAATAGCACGGAGGTACCCAATACCGTCAATGCCTTATGCCCAGTCTGTCGCCACGCCTCACGAGCGGTGATCGGAACCAAATCCTGCACAACAGAAGAGCCCTCTGATCCACGTGATATGCGAGCCACAGCAAGAGATAACGGGCAGAGCGTTAGCAACAGCAGGGCGAGAGAATTATAAGGACCATGAGGGACACTTCGGAAACTTAATCTCCAACGCCATGTAACCCACGCATCGTTGGTTGAACTGAAATAAGGCAGCGGCAATAGCATCCAATGTACCCCAGGCGGGTATACCGGATCTTTCATGACTTTTTCGGAAGTGTCTTCTGGCGTATCCCTTTCAGATACCAAAAACGTCGGATGAGCACCAATACCTGTGCCAACACGACTGGTGGTCTTATATTTATATTTATCGTTGTCAAGTGGATTACCAACGGATGACCAACGCCAGAAAAATATGGTAATACTTAAGGGGATAGCAACAATAGCAACCGGTATCATAATACGCCAGAACAATCCCCAATGCTCCCGATATTGTGTGAAAATTGTTCTTGCAAGTTTAAGGCGTTGATCCTCAGCCATTTGATTTTCTCGGTAGTGCGTTTGGAAAGTGTATGTGCAAATTCTTCAGGACTTACGCAAATTTAGCATGCGTCGTGAAATTTTTCGTTTTTAACCCCCTAAATCCCCCTTATCAGGGGGACTTACAAAGCAACTGCGTAAGTCCTATTCTTAATTCGTTACCTGCATCTCAATATCAAAAGCCTCTTTCCGAATCCGGAGGTCAAAGTAGAGCAGCGCAGAACCGACAACGCTAATCGGCATCGTGAGACCAGCGATGATTAATGTCCCTAAAGCGCGAATTGTATAATAAACCCATCCTATATCAATTGGAGTCGGGGCATATAGACGGCGAAGTGTCTCAAAAAAATTAGCAGCCTCACCTCCGGCACCGCCGGTTAATGAAGAAAAAACAATGGCGTAAGAGGTCTGAAGTATAAACGCTATCGTCAAAGCGATCAGAGAAATCGCTAACATAATCCCACACACTCGCCACCAAGTGCCTTTAACCAATTCAGTACTACGTCGTAACGCATTTCTCGCTGTAGTCTCCTCAAACAACACAGGAAGCGTATAGACACTCCATCGAAATGCAAAATAGATTGCGAACGGGAAACCAATAATCGTAATTGATAAGCATATTACAACTAAATAGTAGAGAAATGTACTGCCGAGAAGTGAGAAATAACGTCGCGACGCTTGTTGCAGGGCTGCTTGAGAGGTAATATCTTTGCTTAAGTACACCTGCGCGCTCGCGTAAGCCAATCCCCCACCAACCCAATAAGCCAATAAGACACTCGCAATAGATGTCAATACTACTATTACGATAGATGTGCTCGATGTGGCATCTATAACGGCAAACACAGAAACAAGGTTTATCACAAATCCGAAAACGAGATAAAAAACGACGATTCCTAAAAAAAGTCGAAAGTGACTCCGATAGAGACTGAACATCCCGTCGAGAATATCTACTAAAGACATCGGTTGAAGAGGCGTAGAAGTTGTTTCATTATTATCTGACTGTACTAAATCGTTGCGTTCGTTCATAGTTCCTCCTGTTCCAAGAGAAGTCATTATACCATTTCTAATATAACCCAAGTTGCTACCGAAGAAGTTGTAGGTGTTCAAGGACAATTTGTATCGGAAACTCATTGGGTTTTCAACAAGACACAGGACACCTGTCTCCCCGCTGGGGTTTCCTCTTGGGAGCCAACAGGGTTTCTATTATAAACATGCCGCCCTTACAGGGAAACTTGATTTTTGCTCGAAAACGCTGCTATAAACATACCGTCCTAACCGGACTAAAGAGGCGTTTGAGGCTATAGCGGGCTAACCCGCATCGTTTGGGAACTGAATAAACATGCCGTCCCAACGGGACTAAAGAGGCATTTTCCGATAGGTAAAGTTTAAGTCTCGGCGCGGTTGGAATGCAGATCGCATTTGGGCGAGTACGCCGCAAAGCCGTGCCTACCGGACCTGGCGACCGAGCCTGTTCTTTTTTAGATTGACACGTATGGGGACTTCTGGAGACTCCGTGTTATGAAAACCATACAAATAGAAATGGTATTATATCTACCTATTCTATCACATTTCGCGCGTTATATCAAATCCTGTGAATTACGGACCCGCATCTCAATATCAAACCCCTCTTTTCGGATACGTAAATCGAAGTAGAGAAGCGTCACACCGATTGCATAAATCGGGAGCGTAAAGCCCTCCGCACCCAAGTAGACAATATACATAATTAGCGAATTCTGAGATGTAGGTCTCATCTCCTCATATTTCAAACTGAACAGATCGCCAATCGTCTCCATTAGATTACCGTCTTGAACAACCCCGCATAAGGCGAGGACGATCCCCAATGAGTTGCCAAGGATATAGTATATCGCTATGTCAAGCAGTAGAATTGCGAGCACGATCCCAAAAACACGTCCCCAGGTTCTTTGAACCAATCCCCTACTCCGTTCCAGTGCCTGCTTAGTCGTAAATTCCTCATTCAAAACAACAGGACCGTAGAAAATCCAACCTATTAAAAAATAACACAGGAAAGGAGAACCCAAGAACATTAGCGCAGATACCCCGCGTGAGACTTGAATTGAATCGATTGAATTGAGTGTGGAAATTATATAAAACATCAAATAGATCAGCGTGGCACCAAGGTATCCGAAAAAATGACGATAGAACCGCCGTAATGCCATTAGAATTGTGACGCGCCTACCTAAATAGATTTCACTGCTTGCAACAACTAACACACCTACAAATAACATATATATAAATGTATCTAACACACTTTCTATATCGGAAATAAAGTTGTCAAGCCTCGGTGTGCTGGATATTTCTAATAAGAAGACAACTATCGCCTCTTGCGATGCTATTAAGATACAATAGATAGCGGCTATCCCCAAAAACAGTCGAAAATTATTGCGGTAGAGGCTCAACGTAGAATCCAGAATACTACCAAGCCCCATTGGTTGGAACATGGGCATTTGCCTGTTATTTGTCTTTGATGTATCGTTTGGATTTAACATCTGCTCCTAATCCACAAGAAATACGACACTTCTACGACGCGGATTTAACACATAACTCAGATAATTCACAAACGCTTAAGACAGAATCATGCCTTAATTTTATTTAGGCAAGTTTCATGCCAACTTCCCTGAGAAAGGCAACTTTTTTCCAATACTGTTAAAATTCCAAGAAATATTTTTACCGTGATGTATCCGAAACACAGGTATATAGTAGGTTTAACAAAAAGAAACCAGCATCTACTTCTTGCTAAAAAAACACTTTACTGAAGAAGTAGGAATTTGTTGGCAATATAGATATTACAAGAGGACGCAAAAATTGTTAGTTGGTATGCTAAAATTGTCGGATACTACGCAAAAATTGCTTCAACCGAAATTACATTTTATCTGTCTTCTGCTGATGTGTCAAGTCATAGATATTGAAGGGTGTGTAAATATTTTGGCAGCGGGTCGTCAGAATCAGGGTTTTCAGGGTGGCAGCACGAAAAGACGGGCGAGGGAACCTCGCCCCTACGTTATGTTAATTTCGGTGTTTCCGAAGATTTAATGTCAAAAACTTTATACACCCCTCTGCATAAGACTTTGCGTTCAACCGATAAGTATGGTATACTCTATCCATTATCGGATTCATGCACAAAGGAAAACGGGATGCCGAATGCGCGTGGTAAATGGAAAGATAGATGTATATACGGGGTAGTGGCTGTCTTCGGGTGGTGGTGCCGCTGTCTTCCCAAAAGCTGGGCAATGCAACTGGGGCGCGCTATAGGAATCCTATATTACTATCTCGTCAAAAAACGGCGGGAGTTTGCCTCGAACAATTTACAGATTGCATTTGACGACCATTTCACGGCATCGCGGCGCGCAGAAATCTGTAAGGCGAGTTTCATCAACGTCGGCAAAACCTGTATTGAATTCCTCCGATTTCCCAAACTCAACGCCGAAAATATTTGGAACGAAGTCACTGTAGAAGGCAGAGAAAATCTTCATATCGCCTTAGAAGGCGGTAAAGGCGCGATTGTATTTCTCGCACATTTCGGAAATTGGGAGCTTCTTTCACTCGTATACGGTGCCCTGGTTCCAGACCGTGCGAAAGCCATCGCTTTCCCTCTGAAAAACGATCTGATCAACACCTATATCTGGCGGCAGCGCGAGCAGATGAGCCTGGAACTGATTCCGCGGAAGCAAGCGGTCCGAGAGACGTTGCGCGCCCTTAAAAACAACCAAGCGGTCGGGTTTTTCGCCGATCAGAACGCCGGTCGAGAAGGCGTATTCGTCGATTTTTTGGGGAAACCAGCTTCCGCTGTTCGCGGTCCGGCTGTGTTCGCACTCAAGTCTGGCGCACCGCTCCTCTTT
>JAKZUG010000369.1:0-19566 GCA_047516705.1 Candidatus Poribacteria bacterium
ATGGCGGTAGCGTTAAAACGGTGGCATATTCCCCAGTAGATTCTTCCGTTGTTGCGAGTGGAGGCGATAGTCGTGCGGTAAAATTGTGGGACTTGCGGAACGATGCCGTGACAACGTTAGGTTCACACGCTGATACTGTCAATGTTGTTGCTTTTTCCTCAGATGGTCAACTACTTGCGAGTGGCGGTGATGACTACGCCTGTAAATTATGGGATATTCCACTTAAAAGGCGTGTTGCGACTTTTGAACATATCGTCAATAGAAGTCGCTCACAAATCAAAGCGGTTGACTTTTCCCGTGATGGACAGATGCTCGCTACCGCGGGTGTGGATGTAAAGTTATGGAATGTCCGCACTCGTGAGGAGATAACCACGTTTGAACACGGTAGATGGGTGTTGGCAGTCGCCTTCTCGCCGGACGGACAGTTTCTTGCCACAGGGGACGAGATCGGACAGGTTAACGTCTGGGATGTTCAAAGGCGGCGCATTGTTACCCAACTCGAAGGGGATTCCACATCTGTCTATACTGTTAAGTTCTCTCCTGATGGCAAAATCCTTGCTGGTACTGGGTACGACGGAGAAATCCACTTGTGGAATGTGGAAAATTGGGAACGCTTCGGTGTGCTTACCATTGGTGCCACAGCCTTCACAATCAGTTTTTCACCCGATAGCAGTACACTCGCCAGCACAGGGTATGGATCTGTGAGCCTTTGGGGAGTTGACAGTGGCGAAAAAATAGCCACGCTTGCAGAACACACAGGATGGGTGAACGCTGTCGCCTTTTCTCCAGACGGGAGCGCGCTCATTAGCGGTGGCGACGACGAGACGCTTAGAATCTGGGATGTCACGCCCTATCGTTCCACACTGCAGGAGGGTCTGGTGCGAATTATCTATTTCCTCCCGCGCGGCCGGAGCATGCAACCGGATATGTGGAATAAACTGAATCCCCTCATAAAAGACGTTCAACGCTTTTACGCCGACCAGATGGAGTTCAACGGATTCGGTAGAAAGACCTTTACCTTTGAAACGGATGAAAATTCCGAAACGCTCATCTATCGCGTCGACGGGCAGTACACGGACTGGTACTACCACACAGAAACACAGGACAAAGTCTATACCGAAATTGCATCTCAGTTTGATGTGGAGAAGCATGCCTATCTTATTGTCGTAGACATCAGCAGTGAATTCATTGAGGAAGAGAATACGTGCGGAGTCGGTGGTGGTCGTTGGCTTGAAAATGGAACACTGATAAGGAGCGGAGGTGGATATGCCCTCATCCCAGCGTCCGGTAGGTGTTTTGACGGTGAGACTGGCACGGTTGTGACGGCGCACGAACTTGGGCACGCCTTCGGCTTAGAGCACGACTTCCGCGACGATGCCTACATCATGTCCTACGGCGAGGCACCTAATCGGTTGTCGAAGTGTGCCGCGGGTTGGTTGGCTGCGAATCGATTCTTTAACACTGACCAAACCGCCTTCAATGAGCCGACGACGTTCCAGATGCTCACACCCGCGTCTTATCCACCAAACGCAGAAGATTTCACCCTCCAATTTGAGGTGAGCGATATAGACGGTGTCCACCAAGTCCAGTTGCTTGTTCCAACGACTGCAGAGGACCCAGCATCAGGTATTAAATTGCACAGTTGTAAGAACGGACATGACCAAAGTAGTACCGTTAAATTTGACGCGCCGACGTTAACGGCACGCCGAATCAATGACATAGCACTCCAAGTGATTGATGTATATGGAAATATCACACGGCGAGACTACACGCTTAGAGCAGATGATACCCTCTTTGTCGAAAACCGGATGGATATCAACAGCGATGGCGTTGTCAATATCCAAGATCTGGTTTTGGTAGCTTCCAGTTTCGGGCAGACAGGGCAAAATAGGGCAGATGTCAACGGCGATGGTGTCGTCAACATCCAAGATCTCGTCTTAGTGGCTGCTGCTTTCGGAGACGGTACTACCGCTGCGCCTGCCTTACATCCATCGGAAACCCTTGCAGGTCTCACCGCAGCAGATGTGCAACACCTGCTAACGCAAGCGCGCCAAATGACACCTGCAAATCCGTCCTATTTGCGTGGCATTGCGGTGTTGGAACAACTTCTCGACCTCTTACTGCCGAAAGAGACAGCTCTCTTGTCTAATTATCCGAATCCGTTCAACCCTGAAACGTGGATCCCGTATCAACTCGCTGAACCAGCGGATGTGACATTGCATATCTATTCCGTGAATGGTGCCTTAGTACGGACATTAGAACTGGGGCATCAGATTGCTGGCACATATCATAGCAAAAATCGTGCAGTGTATTGGGATGGCAGAAACGAACACGGCGAGACTGTTGCGAGTGGTGTCTATTTCTACACGTTAACGGTAGGCGATTTCACCGCAACGCGTAAAATGTTGATACAGAAGTAGGAGGCATCCAACGAAAACGCGAACACAAACCGATTCTACAAATAACCTCTTGATTGACAAAATAGGGACTTGTGGCGTAAAAATATGCAGAAAATTTTCTGAATTCTAAAAAAAACGCATTTTTTTGAAATTTTAATTTGACAAAACGTGTTTTAGCAGATATAATTAATCATATTGAGCGTTTGGACGCGTCAATTTTATTTTTTCCGCTTAGCGGCGGGGAGAGGAAACAAGAGCGATGAAAAGCAGAAACCGATTTCTGAATACCGTATTCAAAAATGATCGCTTGAACGTGGTGGTAGATGTTTGGGTATCCGTGTTGTATGATATGCCTGATGCTACTGCATCGCCACGCCCCCCACTTTACAACCGTTAAGTATTATAATTCACAAGATTGCTCCGGTTCCGGAGACCTTACGTTCCCGCGTGCTACCTTTGTCTGTCAGCGACAAAGCATTGCATAGCGGGTTTTTTGTGTTGCATCGCAGATGGATCCACCGAGTGCGTTCCGTGGCGTTGCAACTTTTTTTGTTTGACAACAACATTGGAATGTGCTACACTTAGGTATGTCTCCTATTGTTGTTGTCCTAAATAGTTTTGTAGATGGCAGCCTCTCATATTTTGAGGTGCGCCGAGGGTGCGGACACACCCATCGACGCGGCACTGCCATAATCCGTCTATAGCAGCGCTAACCTAAATTGTAACACATAATGGATGCATTTTGTGAAACTTTTAGGTTAGCACCTTATACAGAATACAGAGGATTGCCTGACACCTTCCTTTTCTTTCTTACGTCACGGCAATACTCCCATTCGTTGAATTCAACCATAGGAGAATTTTCATGAAAACGAGACAAATGAGTCTATTACGAGTCTTGTCTGTGATGGTGTTGTTACTCTTTGCCGCACCTATGATGGATGGTGTCTTAACACTCTTCCAAAGTCAGCATTTTGGCGAAACGACGTTCTTTGAAACCGGTGCCTACGCCAATCACGGTACCACTCCAACTTCTGCAGGCGAAACTAGTCATCTATTAAGCAAAAGTTGGGAGGCATGTAAAAAATGTGCGACAGCAATAAAGGAGGTGGGAAAATATGCGGTTTGGGCCGCCATAGCTATCGACATGGAAGGGGGAGGACGGAGGTACGAATATCAGAGACAGCAAGATGAAAATCGGACCTTACAAGAAAAGCCTCATCCCATAGAACAGTGTGTCCCCCCGCCTGAACCTCCGGTTATCCTTGATCCGCCTGACGAAGAGGAAGAAGAGGAAGAAGAGGAAGAAGAGGACGATGAAGAGAACGATGAAGAGAACGATAGCTAATGCGGTGACGATTCCCCATACTGCTAGAGTTCCTAACAGGTTCGCTCAACTAACGACAGTTAAGTTCTATTAATTTTTTCCGTGTGGAGATACTCACTCCTGATGTTTGTTGGGTGTCTCCACATACCCACATCAGTGGAAGGGAGCACAGCAATGGATCCTAAAAAAATGCTGACCAGACCCGAAAAGACGGTGGAGGCAGCAGAGAAAGAGAAACAAGCATCCGCAGAGGCACAGGCAGAGGGACCAACCCTGCAGGATGTTGACGATATGCTCAGCGTAGCCGAGGCGGCCCCCGAAAAGTTGGAAGCGGCTGGAAAAGAAACAGGGGTAGACTATAGTTTCGAAGTGGAGAACGCTACTGTCATGAGAACGGGAATCAAAAAGTTGACAGGGAAGCCCGTTTCGGAGGAAGAGAACTCAGACTTCAGAGAGCAGGCACTGCCCCTAAAGGAAGTTATTGGCGCGTCACTCCGCAAGGAGAACGCCGAAAAAACACCCGAAGAGCGGGCGAAGACTGCTAAAAGAATTAGAAAGGTGCTGGGGCCTTTTCTTCCTCGTAAAATCATGGAAAAAATGTTAGTGGAACTCAATGTCGTTGACTCCGAGGCACCGTCTGAAACCGATAAGGAAAACGCGTAACTATGCCGTTTTTTTTACGGATGAAACGGCTCCCTATCAAAGGCATCGGCACCGGTCTGATCCTCGCTGGCCTCCTGTTCCTCACCTTCTACATTCGGATTCAAGGTGTAGAACGGATCCCCGATGGACAGTTTACCGGCAACGATGCATACCTTTTCTACAAGCACGCACAAACCATTGCGGAACAGGGGTATTTACCGGCGCGCGATATGGACCGATGGCTGCCCCTCGGTAGAGATAACGGGCAGTTTCTATCGCTCTATGCCTATGCCATCGCATACACGCATAAAATCTTCCCGTGGGTGTCTGTCTATGACATCCAACACTACTCGCCCGCGGTCTGTTTCACCCTTGCGATCGGTGTGCTTTTTCTTTTCTTCGCCCAGTGCTACGGCGTGATGTTCGCCTCGATTATGGGCGTGATCCTTGCGACGCTCCCCGGTAGCATCAGTCGGAGTGCTGCAGGTTACGGAGACAGAGACGCATGGTGCTATCTGATAGGTGTCCTCGTCGTCACCAGTTACTTATGGAAAGAACAGATGGACCCCGGGCGACGTAGATGGATTGCCACCGCACTCGCGGGTTTTACCTGTTTCTTAGGTGGCATGAGTTGGGAAGGTTTCGGCGTTTTCGTTCTGATGATTGTGGCTCTCGAACTCTATAAGTTCTGCACCATGGATACAGAACAGCACCTGAAAGAATATCTCCTCTGGTTGGTCATGTTCGTGCCGTGGCTCTATCTCATCAGTCCTGCATATCACAGCGGATACGGGTTCTCCACACACGTCGCCGCCCTGATGCTCTTTCCACCGCTGACAGTTTACGCACTGCGTAGTATAAGATACGGACTGCTTCATTATTACCCACTGCTGCGAACCCACGGCAAAAAACTCGCGTGGGGCTTAACCTGTCTCGGTATTCTCACAGGAGCCGCCTATATACTCGTCCAAGCAGGGACCTTCGCAGAAACCGCATATCCGTTTGATGAGAGCCGACTCATAAAAGATGTTGGTGAATTAGGCGATCCACACTTCAGGTTTTGGCAGCGCCGACACGGTGCCATCTTTGTCTTAGGGAGTCTCGGCTTGATCGTCGCCCCCCTACATTTGTGGAAGTGGAACGGGCTACCCGCAGCACTCTCGCTGACCCTCTTCACCGCAACAACCTTCTTCCGTGAACCATTGAGCGATGTCATCGGCGAAAATCTCTGCGATACCTTGTTTATCGTTTCATTCGTGCTCACCGTCCTCACACTCGGCTTCATAACGCTCCGCTCTGTCGGGACACCGAAAAATGTGCTGGTGCCCCTCGCGATGATCGCATGGTTCATCATCTGGGTGAGTCTCTCCCGGGGTGCGAAACGAAGTGACCTCTTTATCGGCATCCCGCTCGCTTACGGCACCGCATGGCTCCTCTACTTATCACCGACACACCTCATACAATGGCTCAAGGACACAAAGATCGTGTATCCACATTTACAGGAAAAACGCGCAACAACGCTCTTTGCCATCCTCGTGCTTATACCGATACTCTTTTGGACACCTGTCGGCGGGCATGCAACCCGATCCATCTACTACGCGGCCCGTTTGAAGAAACCGACACCCGGGGAAGGCAGCGAAACAAAAGCACTCCAATGGATGAAAGACACACTCCCAGAAAACAGTGTCATCGCCGCAAGCTGGGGGGCTGGCAACAGAATTAACGTCCTCGGTGGTGTCAAAACCATCATCGACCCTGACCATTATCTCCCGCACTGGATACATCTCTATTACCGACACGTCTTCTGTGCACAATCCGAGCAAGAGGCACTTGAGTTCCTAAAAACACACGGCGCAACACATCTGATGCTCCGCGAACACGGCATACTCTCTAAGGCAGGGAGCTATTCATTCATTGGCAGTGATGCAGAATCGGATAGATCGTTTGAAACGCACAAACTTCAATATGAAGTCTCCCCTATCGGTTCACCACACCGATGGGTCTCCCCACACAAGATCGCAGCAGAGACTTTTTCCATGCTTTATATTTTTAACACTGAACCCCACCATCTGGGGGTAACCGCTGTCTTGGGCAACCACTCGATGCTTTCTAAAGAGATAGACATACCCTACCATAAGGATATACAAACCGTACTGGATTTTGGGACATTCGGTGCGATCCTCTACTTTGATCAGAATACATCCGATCATCTCGTTAGACTTCAGAAAGCCTACAGTGTTCCCGCCCCCGGTTGGAACAGTTTTTCCGTAAAAATCTTCTTTCGGGGAGAACACAGCGATGCCTTTGTCCGTGTTTACCCTGTAACAGGCGACGCGCCTCCCAAAATCAAAATCTGGGAGATCCACTATCCGCCCGACATCCAAACCAATCCGAAATACCTCAAAACAGGGTTCCCCGAAATCGACAAGGATTTAGAAATCCAATAAAGTTTCCTTCGTCTCTTTTGGGTCTCCGCATGAAACACCGAAAACACGTCGCTGCCAGTCTCGCCCTCGCACTCATCTTCAGTGTTCTCTACACTGCAACGCGGACGCACCCGGAAAGCACCGCGCGAACCGTCAAAACACAAACGCACCGAAAAGCCCGCACGCCGCCGCGGAATGAAGACACGGACACCTTAAAGCAGTTTCAGAAAACTGATTTCTACCGCACCATCATAGACAATAATTTATTTCGTCCGCTCGGTTGGACCCCGCCACGTCCTCAAGACCACTATCGTTTACTGGGTACAATTCTGCCGAAAGATGACAGAACACCTCCGACCGCGATAATTGAAACTACTATAGGACACACAACGTACATTGTTTCCATCAACGATAATCTTGACGCAGACACGAAAGTTATTTCGATAAAGAACAAATCTGTTACGATTTCTATCAACGGTCATCATCGGACATTGCGTCTCTTATCCGCATTTTGAAACAGCACAAGCATTTTTTTCGGCAAAATTTGGCGTTTTTTACAAAGCATATCGGCAGACTTGCTTATCAATGAACCCCCGTCAAACAATTACACACCCCCGCACGGAAATCGCGCTTGACATTACACCTCCATAGTGTTATACTTAATCTTGTAAAATTGATTCTGTTTTGAAAGGATGTAGGGCATAATTACAAGCCACATTGTAAAATATGAACCTCGGACTCACGGACAAAATTGCAGTTGTAGGTGCCTCAAGTAAAGGACTTGGACGCGCAATCGCACTCGGTTTAGCACACGAAGGTGCAAAGGTCACCATCTGTGCCAGAAATAGTGACGCACTCGAAGCAACAGCGGATGACATTCGGAACCAGACCGGCACTGAGGTGTTAGCGGTACCGACCGATGTTAGCCAGCCAGCGCAGGTCGAAAACCTTATTCGCACAGCGATTGATCATTTTGGCGGTATCGATATTTTAGTCAACAACGCAGGCGGTCCCAGAGCCGGACGGTTTGATGACTTGGATGCCCAGGATTATCAAGACGCGGTACACTTGAACTTGATGAGCACGATCAACCTCTGCCGTGCTGTCGTCCCGTCAATGCGTGCACGCGGCGGTGGACGGATTATCAACCTCACCTCTGTCTCTGTTAAACAGCCTGTAGATAATCTAATGTTATCGAATATGGCGCGGACAGGTGTGATCGGCTTCGCGAAAACGCTCGCAACGGAGTTGGCACCGGACAAAATCTTGGTTAATAACGTTTGCCCGGGTATTATCTTCACGGATCGCATCCAGCAGCTTGCAACGGTACGTGCCGAAGATGCTGGCATCACATTTGAGGAGGCACTCGAAAAGATGACGGCGGACATCCCGCTCGGCAGGATCGGTGATCCCGATGAATTCGCGACCTTGGTTGTATTTCTCGCGTCAGAACGCGCAAGTTACATAACAGGAACGACAATTCAAGTAGATGGCGGTATGGTAAGGTCACTGCTCTAATATATCTGATACGGAGGCGTGATGAACGATGTTGGTATCTGTAATCATTCCTGCGTTTAACGAAGAGCAAACCATCGGACAGGTCGTCGAGGCTGTACGTTCACTGCCGATTGAAAAACAGATTATTGTTGTTAATGACGGCTCCACCGATGGGACATACACGGTGCTTGAGAAGCTGCGGACGGTTCATGAATTAACCGTTGTGCATTGCCAAGAGAATAGCGGTAAAGGCTTTGCGATTCGGAGTGGACTTCCGCATGTAAAGGGAGAGGCGGTCGTTATTCAGGATGCCGATATGGAGTTGTCCCCGGCCGACTTGTCTGAGCTTTTAAAACCGCTTGAAAAGGAAGATGTTCAAGTCGTTTACGGGTCGAGGTTTCTAAATGGGCGTGGAAATGCGAGTCTTCATAATTTCATAGCAAATCGTTTCCTTGCCATCTACACGAACCTGCTTTACGGGTGTCGGATCACCGATGAATCTACGGGCTATAAAGCCTTTTCCACAGAACTGATAACGCGACTGAATTTAACATGTGAAGGCTTTGAATTCTGTCCCGAAGTCACAGCCAAAATCTTACGCGCGGGCTATCGCATTTATGAGGTACCGGTTTCCTATTTTCCGCGCACGAAGAAGGAAGGCAAGAAACTCCGGTTCTGGTCGGATGGGTTGTTTGCTGCATGGACGCTTTTAAAGTACCGGTTTATTTCAAAAACAGAACTTTTCAAAAACACGGCGCAAGATGAATTGCGTTAACAACCGATATTTGGAGGTTGAATTCTTAACTATGTTTAAACAACTAATTTATTCCACGCTTATCCTCTTACTGGTGATTGGTGTATCCATCTCTGCGCTTGGGCACGGTGACAACCCTACCCTTTTAGAGGATGTTAATCAAGACGGTATAGTGAACATTCAAGACCTTGTGCTTGTCGCTGCTGCATTTGGGCAGCCCGGAGATCGCACTGCAGAACAGAATCCTGATGTAAATCGCGACGGGATTGTCAATGTGTTGGACCTGGTGCGTGTGAGCAATAGTCTCGGGCAAACGGTGCAAGATGAAAATTCAGCGTATCATGATATTCAGGAATATATCTTTGATAAGAGCTGCGCGAACAGCGTTTGCCACGCGGCACCCGCCAACTCTGCCTATTTGAGTCTGGCGTACAGTCTCTCTTATCAAGATTTAGTCGGCGTTGTGCCACAGAACCCCGCGGCTGCCGCTGCCGGTATGAAGCTTGTTGACCCGGGCAATCCAGATAACAGTTTCCTTTTGACGAAACTCATGGGACCGGGACCGAATCAAGGATCTCGCATGCCGTTTGGTGGCGGGGTAATCCACGAGGGTAAAATAGATGCGATTCGGACATGGATTGAGGCAGGCGCGCCAGAGACAGGTAAAGTCGCAGGTATCGGGGACCTCGCTGTCTTACGCGACGCTGGCGAAACTTTTGAGCCACCCGCGCCACCGCTCCCCGGTGAAGGGTATCAACTCCGTTTGCCGCCATTCAAGATTGAACCCGGCACTGAGCGTGAAGTCTACTACACTACCCAAATCACTGATGAAAATGGAAATCCGGTAGAAGACGACATTTTTATTAACAGAGTAGAGATATTCTATCCTGCTGGGAGCCATCACTTCATCATATATCGTTTAACAGAGGAAGGCTTGGCGAACGGTCTTCCGGAGAGAGGTATCGTACCGGGCATCGGTGTCAATCCGGAAGATCAATTTCGTGAACTTGACCCGGATGACCCGCAGGTACTTGGGAATTTTGGTGTTGATAGACTTTTCGTTGTTGGAACACAAACTGATGAGACTTTGTATGAATTTCCAGAAGGTGTAGGGTTGCGCCTACCGGGGGACACTGTTTACGATCTTAATTCGCATTACATCAATCTACTCGGTGATGAGACGCTGGTTGGCGAAACCTATGTCAATATCTACACGATTCCGGAGGAAGAGGTCCAGTACGAGGCGGTTGAAATTTTCGTTTCTAACCGCTCAATTAACGTGCCTCCCGGAACGACGCGCGTCGCTAAATTGACTTGGTATGTTGAAGATGAATTGGAACGCCGAGGGCACGACCCGGGTACAGAGATATATGTCTTCTTACTTACGTCTCACATGCACAGACACGGTGAATTGTTTGAGATTTTCCAAAAATCGACAGACGAGCTGCTGCACTGGAGTATCGCTTACGACGATGCACCTATTACTCTCTTTGATCCGGTCCTTCGTTTAGATGCAGATGATTCCCTCAGCTTTCAGTGTACCCATAACAACTACGATACGGATACACCGCTCATATTTGGACTCACCTCTGAGGATGAGATGTGCATCATCTTTGGCTATTATTATATCCCGACTGAAAGAGCAGGTTCTATAATTCAATAGAGTCTATCTCGAAAACATTGGAAGGCGCGCTTTATAGGCGCGCTTTTCTCTTATATGACGACTACCTTAAGAAAAAAAGACAACTTCATGGAATCCTTAGCACACCGAATACTGGTGTGTGACGGTGCTATCGGAACCGAACTCCGCAAACGGATACCGGCATATCTGCAGTGCGTTGATGCCTGCAATATTTCTACGGAACATGCCGAGAAGGTTACGGCTATTCACCGCGCTTACGCCGACGCAGGTGCCGATGTTATCCAGACAAATACCTATCAGGCGAATAGAGAAGCGTTAGCTGTCCACGGTTTGGCTGAACAGGTTGAGGAGATTAATAGAACTGGCGTGCTGCTTGCACGCCAAGCGGCACCGGAAACAAGTTACGTCGCTGGATCTGTCGGGCAAATTCCGTTCCACAGTTTAGATGCTGCGGTTCCGTCTACCAAAACAATCCGGCAGCTCTTCAAGGAGCAGATGGATGCGCTTGTTGATGCCGGTGTCGATCTCTTGGTACTCGAAACGTTCGTTTCCCCTAAGCAGGCAGAGATCGCTACAAAGCAGGCACTCACTTACAGTGTCCCTGTCATCGTTGAAATTAGTGGTGTGTCAGGTGGGACTGTGGGTGCCGGGTTAGATGTACGGGTCTTCGCGCAGGAACTCGAACAACTCGGCGCGCATGCAGTCGGTATCAATTGCAGGGGACCCCACGATCTGGTTGAGGCGATGGAACTCCTTGCGCCTGTTATCAAAGTGCCTATTGTGGTTCAACCGAACGCTGGTAATCCGCGAGTCGAGCAAGGCGAAGTAGCTGTCTCCTACACGGTGGAGGCTGAGGTTTTCAGTGACTACGTCGCGAAATTGGTTGAACTTGGCGCGAACATGATTGGCGGCTGTTGCGGAACAACACCCACATATACGGCGAAGATACGGCAGGCTGTCGCAGGGCGTGAACCTGTAGAACGGGAACAGCGCATCTTCGTCCTTCCCAAAATTAGGTCAACATCCAAAGTGCCGATTGACAACCCTGTGCAGCAGGTGTTTGAAACACGCGAACGCATCGTAAGTGTAGAGATGCGCGCCAATACATTTCCGCAATTGCGAGCGTTGTTGAAAGAGGCAAAGGGTCTCGCCGCAATGGGGGTAGACCTGTTTGATGTGACCGACAATTCCGGCGCGGCGGTGAACATCGGTGCCATCGGCACGGCGTATCGACTTCAGCAGGCGACCCAGATTCCGACGCTCATCCATTGGACGACCCGATCGCGGAACCTCATCAGTATGCAATCGCATCTGTTGGAGGCGGAGGCGTTAGGCATCCGCGGCATCGTCGCCTTATCCGGTGACCATCCGAAAGCCGGTCCCTATGAGACAGCGAGTCTTGTGCCCGATGTCCGCGGTGCGGTTCAATTGATGAAACTCATTGCTCGATTAAATCAGGGAGAGCTCGCTGATGGTTCATCCATCGGTGAACCGTGTGGGTTCTACTACGGCGGTGGTTTCACTGTTGCCGAAAATCTACAACCGCACGTCAAACATCTCGCAAATAAGGTAGCACAAGGTGCGAATTTCGCCTATACACAGCCGGTCTGGACGTATGAGGACATCGTGCGCACCCAGCAAGCGACAGAACATCTCGGTATAAAGATCCTTTACGGCATATTGCCGCTCACAAGTTTCCGCAGCGCATCCTACCTACGCGACAATTTGGGGCTTTACATTCCACAGTTTATCGTTGACAAATTCCGAGACCTTGGAGATACTGCTGGACACGAACTCGGTATGCGGTTATGCTTGGAATTGGTTCGAGATATCCGCAATCAAGATGAATGCCAGATTGATGGTATCTACCTTATTCCGCCTGCCCGTATGAATTGGAAAAACAGAGCCAGTGTCATTTCGGAAATCGTTAAAACCTACCGTTAGCAGTTTTCCGATTCCCGCGATTCGTAAACTATGCAAACTCGTAAAACACTCATCTCATCTGCACGCGTAACAGGACGTTCGCTTCTCTTAGGTATTTTACTTATCCCCGTCAATGTCTATTGGATGACGCTCGTTGAGGTAAAGTACTACTCGCTTGATGGTTCGTGCCTCCCACTTTTTATCCAACCTGTTTTCATTATGTTTGTCTGTGTTGTTGTCAACTGTCTGTTGAAACGCATTGCGCCGCGGCAGATGCTACAGCAAGGGGAATTGCTCACTGTCTACATTATGGTGGCAATTTCCTGCACGTTTGCGGGGCACGACACGATGCAGAACATGTTCGGTAGTATCGCGCATCCCTTCCGGTTTGCGACGGAAGAAAATGAGTGGCAGGCACTCTTTTTTCGGTATCTGCCATCATGGCTCACGATCTCCGATGCGCAAAGTTTGCAAGGTTTTTACGAGGGTGAAGCCTCATTCTATACGAAACATAATTTTTCGGTCTGGCTAAAGCCGCTGGCGTTCTGGGGATTCTTTTTCCTCGTTATGATGTTCATGATGCTATGCATCAACACACTTGTTCGGAAGCGGTGGGCAGAACAGGAAAAATTGGCGTATCCGATCATCCAACTTCCGCTCCGGCTCTCGGAAGATGGTGGCATCAGACTGCTGAATAATCGAATGATGTGGATGGGATTCAGTATCGCTGTTGCTATTGGGATTATTAACGGGGTTCATTACCTCTTCCCACAGTTCCCAGAAATCCCCTATATCAAACGGACAGCCGTGTTCCAGAATATCTTCACGGAACGTCCGTGGAGTGCTATCCGTGGGACGCGTATCTCCGTCTACCCGTTTGCTGTCGGATTAGCCTTTTTCCTACCATTGGATCTCTCTTTCTCGTGCTGGTTTTTCTTTGTTGTCCGTTTAGCAGAATTCGTCATCGCTGCGGCACTCGGCACCCGTTATTTCCCCGCCTTGAACGAGCAGGCATACGGCGCGTGGATCGCACTCTTCCTGCTTGCTGTTTGGGTCACGCGGCGACACCTGAGTGAGGTATTGAAAAAGGCACTCGGGTTTAAATCGCAACTTGATGACTCGGATGAACCGATGCCGTATCGTGCTGCCTTCTTAGGCATTCTCGGTTCACTCGTCGCGCTCGGAATCTTTTCCTCTCTTGCGGGAATGACGTTATGGGTTGCGGGTATCTTCTTTGGGATCTATTTCCTGCTCTCTTTTGCCATCACTCGTGTCCGAGCGGAACTCGGCACGCCGCACGAAATTTACTATGTCAATCCGCACGACATGCTGGCGACAGTGGCCGGAACACGGCGGTTCGACCCAAGCAGCCTCACGATTATGTCGCTTTTCTACTGGTTCAATCGTGGTTACCGTAATCACCCGATGCCGAATCAGATTGAGGCGTTTAAACTCGCAGAATCGACGGGGATGGGCAATCGGCGTTTATGGGTCGCGATGTTAATCGCGATTGTCATCGGAATTGTGGCGACCTTTTGGGCAAATCTTGACATCACCTTCCGAAACGGCGCGGTCGCAAAAGCTGGGGGCTTCAAGGAATGGGTTGGCAGGGAGTCGTTCAGTCGGCTTCAGCGGTGGCTCCATAACCCGACAGAACCGAACCTGATTGGTATCGGTTTTATGGGGATCGGGGCACTCCTGACGTTTGTAATGATGTATATGCGGATGCATTTCCTGTGGTGGCCCTTCCATCCGGCGGGTTACGCACTCGCAATCAGTTTCGCAATGGATTATTTCTGGTTCGCCTTTTTCGTGGCCTGGTTTCTGAAGTTAATGATTCTACGGCACGGTGGTTTACGGCTGCACCGTAAGGTCGCACCGTTATTTTTAGGGCTCATCTTAGGCGATTACGTCATCGGTAGCATCTGGGCAATCATCGGACCGGCATCCGGCTTGCGTACCTATAAAATTTTTATCTGAAGATATACGGATTCGCTCCGAGGAGATACCCAACTATACTGCGCTAAGCGGATAGGTCCGTGTCGGCAATGGTGCACGCGGGTTAAGAATGATTTCAATGAATAGGAGTCAGAATATCTGTTTTCGAGGTTGCATAATGAAAACCTCAAAAACGGTGGTGCAATGAAAGACATGAATCTACCCGTTGGGAAACTGAAACACGATTTTTTAAAACAACTTCTGCCCACGCACGATAGAAGCGTAGGGGTGGTTGTCGGTCCACAACTCGGTGAAGATGCTGCTGTCATCGAGTTAGGAGACAGTTACCTCGTTGCAACCAGTGATCCGATTACCTTTGCGACTGAAGATATTGGGTGGTATGTGGTATGCATCAATAGCAATGACATTGCAGCGATGGGGGCTGTCCCGAAATGGTTGCTGGTAACCCTATTGTTACCTGAAGATGCAACGACACCTGCAATGGTTCGCGACATCATGGCGCAACTCACGCAGGCGTGTGCGGTGTTTGACATCGCACTGTGTGGTGGACATACCGAAGTTACGCCAGCTGTAACACAACCCATTGTCGTAGGGCAAATGATGGGGATTACCCCTAAGGATTCCTTGTTCACTTCAGCGGATGCTCGTGTAGGAGATGCATTAATTCTTACAAAAGGACTCGGTATCGAAGCGACTGCGATCATCGCGCGCGAGCGTGAAGAGCAGGTGCTTGAAAAGTGCGATGCCCTATTCTTGGAGCAGGCGAAGAACTATCTCATGCATCCCGGAATTTCTGTGCTAAAGGATGCGCAAATCGCAATCGCCACAGGTGGCGTACATGCTATGCACGATGTCACAGAGGGTGGTGTCGCAACTGCTGTGTATGAGTTGGCAACCGCTGCCGAGTTAGGCGTGATTGTCTATGCGAATAAACTTTTAGGCTCACCAGTATTGTACGGAAACATAACACGGACATTGTGTGATATGTTTGGACTTAATCCGCTCGGGGTCATTTCATCTGGTGCCATGTTAATTGCATCGGAACCCGAAAATGGCGAAACAATTTGTCAAGCCCTTGGTGCCGCTGGTATCAACGCGGACATTATTGGAAAGTTTTTGCCGCCTGAGCACGGATTGTGGTTGGAAGATGCCACCGGTACACAACAACCGCTACCTGTTTTTGAGACGGATGAAATCACTAAACTTTTTAGTAGCAGTACCCACTGAGTCCTACACCCGACAGCCTACTTTGCATTGCAGCCGCTTTGGGGTATCATAAAGGAAATGAAACCGAATTGCGAGACTATCCGCTAACGAGTACCATCGTCAAGTTGAAAACCGGGCGGGTCCAACTCACAATCATAGAGGAACCCGACTGGTTCCTTGAGCAACTCAGTCGAAAGGACGAGGAAGGTAAACTCTATCTCCCTTATTGGACCTACCTCTGGGAATCCTCTATTGGTCTCGCGTTTTATGTAGAGAAAATCGGCACACAGTTCAGAGATGCACAAGTACTTGAGATTGGCTGCGGGTTTGGACTGGCAGGTATTGTCGCGTGTCAGATGGGCGCGAAGGTGATTTTCACGGATGCAGAACGGGATGCACTGCACTTCGTACAACACAACGCGGAGCAGAACAGTGTTAGCCAACATGCCGATTTCGTCCAGATGGATTGGAACACTCCCTGCTTCAACTCCAAATTCCCCTATATTCTCGCCGCAGATGTCATCTATGAAGAGCACCATTGGCAACCGATTGTGACGCTACTTCAGAACTATCTTGCCTCCAACGGTATTGCCCTCTTTTCCGAACCGAATCGAAACAACGCCAGCGGGTTTTTCAAGCTGCTCAGTGATAGCGGATTCGCCTATCAGAAATCTACCTGTCCTGTCAAATTGGATAGAAAGACTTCCAAGGTTGCTATCTATACTGTACGACGCGTGAACGCGTGAGGGGCGTTGTCA
Organism: Candidatus Poribacteria bacterium; assembly: GCA_047516705.1. Taxonomy (GTDB): domain Bacteria; phylum Poribacteria; class WGA-4E; order WGA-4E; family WGA-3G; genus WGA-3G. Next base: position 16,531 of record JAKZUG010000369.1, read on the forward strand.
TTGTAATACCGCTTTCAATCTTCCCTTCTTCCAGTCTTCCAATGTTCTCAGAGGCATTCAGTTGTCAGCCATCAGCAGTCAGTAATTAGCCATCGGTTTCCATCAGCAGTCAGCAGTCAGCAAAATAGCAATTAGTGTGATCAGCAGGTAGTGAGTGTCGCGACCGGGAGGTCGCTCCTACAAGAAAACGTCCGCGATCTGAAAATCGAAATTATGGGAGAACTGAATGGCTCTGCAATGTTCTTTTTCCATGTTGCCCAAAAAATAGGAAAGAACGCGTGCATTCTGCTAAAAAAATAAGCAAAAATTAACACCTCGCGGGGCACCCTGTGGGGTTTTGTTTTGCAGAACCCTTATGCGCCTTAGGGAAATCAATAATCCAGACTTTTGGCAAGGTTTTTGCTAATGCTGTTATGTAAGGTTAGCGTTCCTCGTTGTTTCAGAGCATTCGCAAGAAAATAACTTGGGAAAGGGTGGAGGATGGAAACAGTCATCTCAACGCCGGGGTCCCCACCCGTTACTGGGAAGGGGCGAGTCTTAATCATTGATAACAATCCGGAGCGTGCGACTTCGTTAGTCCAAATCCTGGAAGCGAGTCAATACAACGTCGCTGTACCTTTGCGTCTACAGGAAGGCTTGGCGGATCAAGTCTCACGCATAAAGCCAGACATCATACTAATCGGTGTCGATTTTCCAGGGCACGCGATACTCGATTGGGTTGCGGCACTTCATGAAAACTATCCGTGTCCGACAGTTATGTTTTCACGGGATGAACGCTCGGAGACGATTCAGGCGGCGACGCGTGCTGGCGTGTCCGCGTATGCAGTCGGCAAACTCACCGGTGCCAGAGTTAAAACGATCATTGAGGCAGCCGTCGCCCGATTTTATGAATTCCGGGCATTGCAAGAAGAACTTGAAAAGACAAAGATAAACCTTGCTGAACGCAAAATCATTGAGCGCGCAAAAGAGCTTGTCGCCCAGCAACGTGGCTGTAACGAAGTGCAGGCGTATCAAATTTTGAGAAAGATGGCGATGAATCGCAGAAAGCGACTCGCGGAAATCTCGCAGGATATTCTGGCGGTTGCAGAAGTATTGACGAATAAATTATAGGCGGATATATCCATTTCCTTTTTGAGAGTGCGTATGTTCAATGGTGAACGAGACGTACACGTGAGAATTACCAATTTTGCCTAATACGGACAGATATATTTCTGCTATTAGGCGCAATAGATAATAACTACAATTCCAACCAAAGGTGGTTTGGTACCAGACACAGGTGTCTATTTGGCTGAGCATTATGCTTGCCGATGGATGCCGTTTTTATTTCATCCCAACCCAGTAGGTGCGGTTTGAAGCCGCGCCATAGGTGTAAATTTAAGGGAAAGTCTGTGTATTGTTAGTCATTAAAAAAGTGTTGCGAAATAGAAACACCTCTCGCATAATGTAGAAAAACGATCCAAGTGATTCTACAAAAGAGGTGTTTCCAATGTCCATTTTACAACAAGTCAGTGATAAAATGCAAACGATTCTTAGACCGCTTGCTGACCAAGCCGCTGTAGAGACTGGCATGGTGAAAAGAAACCGCAAACTCACGGGGAGTGCCCTGACGCAAATCCTGGTTTTCGGGTGGTTAGAAAATCCCGAGGCAAGCTACCATGAACTTGCTGAAACTGCTAGTGCCTTGGGCATCGATGTCTCGCGCCAAGCCATTGCGCAACGTCTCACACGTGAAACCACTGAGATGCTGAAGGCAACGCTTGACGCAGCCATCATAGAAACGCTGGAGCTTACCACTGCTCCGCAAGTCCTGCCTTTGCTTGAGTCGTTCAACGGTATCTTTGTTCAAGACAGCACTTGGCTATCGCTCCCCGATGCGCTCCACGAGACTTGGCAGGGCCCTCGAAAAAAGGATTATCCGAAGAAAGCGGCTTTGAAACTCCACCTGCGATTTGACGTGTTGACGGGTAGATTCACAGACTTTCACCTCACCGATGGTCTCGTCGCGGATAGCACGGCAGCAAAGCAGTTTCAGACGCTCGCCGCCGGGAGTCTTCACCTCGCAGATCTCGGCTATTTCTCACTCGATGAACTTCAAAGCCTCACTGAAAACGGTATCTATTGGATCAGACGTTTGAAAGCCGGTTGCCATCTTTTTCAGGAAACTGGAGAACCCTTCTGTTTAGAAAAGTGGCTCAACAGACACCCGGAAAACACCGTGATCCGCAAACGTATCCGTGTCGGCAAAACAAAGCAACTTGACGCATATCTTATCGCAGAAAGACTTTCTGAAGAAGAAACCCACAAACGCCGGCGATATATCAAACACCGCGCCAAACGTAAGCATGAAAATCCTTCAAAGATACGCCTGCGTCTCGCAGCCTGGAACCTTTATATCACCAACATTGAAGAACACCGACTCACCCCAAAACAGATCCGCAGCATCGCACGGATACGCTGGCAGGTCGAGTTGATGTTCAAGGCAATGAAAAGCGTTGGAAAACTTTCTCACTCGCGATACGAGAAACCCTATCGGATTTTGGCTGAAGGTTATGCCAAACTCATCGCAGCACTACTGCGCCATGCCGTTATGTTAGGCGCAGGGTGGCGATGTATACGACACAGCCTCATCAAGACTTCGAGACTCATTACCTCCTATGGGCGCATGCTGATGCTGAGTTTTCGCAAGTCAACAGCGGCTGTCATTGAAACTCTAAAGGACATAAAACGCATCTTTGAAAACGGGAGTTATCTTCAAGAAGGCACTGGAAAATACACAACCCTTAGAAGACTCTATGACGCTCTGGAAAACCCCTAAATTTACACCTATGGTGCGGCTTCAAACCGCACCATAGGTGTAAATTTAGCGATATTTCGCGGTATTTTGTAGGAATGTCTCTACAAATGCCGCCCCTCTGGGGCTTGGATCAAATTGATACATGTTTCTACACAGATGCCGAAGAAACACCCAAGCAAATAAACCCTCTGGGACTCAAGAGGGTTTTTGGGGTATACACAGTTTGTGGATAGAACCCGGCG
>JAKZUG010000370.1:0-3712 GCA_047516705.1 Candidatus Poribacteria bacterium
TCTCTTCGCCGGTCTTGGAGGTTTCCATTTAGCACTAAAATCACTTGGACATAAATGTGTCTTTGCATGTGAAATTGATCCATTGCTCAATTCATTATATACGAAAAACTTTGGAATTCCAGCCGCTTTAGATATCCGCGATGTTGATATAGGAACTATCCCCGAGCACGATATATTGTGCGCAGGTTTTCCATGTCAACCTTTTTCTCTCGCAAACCATGCCGGTAAAGGATTTGATTGTCCGAAGTGGGGGGATTTGTTTAACTACGTGACACAAATCTTAAAAACAAAGAAGCCCAATTTTTTCATCTTGGAAAATGTTGCTCATCTAAAGAATCATGATGCAGGAAAAACTTGGAATAAAATCAAGACTGACCTAGAAAACGCTGAATATCAAGTTAATGAAAGTTTCTTTTCTCCACATCATTTTGGAATCCCACAAATTCGTCAACGGATATTCATTGTAGGGAACCGCTCTGGATCCCCATGTCTTCCTGAGCGACTAGACCATGTTAAGACGGGTATTCAAAAGATACTTGATATAAACCCCTCTGAAGCGAAGAAATTATCCGAACAGGAAATAGAGCGCTTGCAAGTGTGGCAAAATTTTCTAGATCTATTTCCTAACCATGTAAAACTTCCATCGGTTCCCATCTGGTCAAGAGAATTCGGGGCAACTTATCCCTTTAAAGATACCACCCCTTATGCTCTCGGTGTGGATAAGTTGCGGGAGTATCAAGGATGCTACGGTGTTCCGCTAAAAGATTTAGATGATGATGATGTCTGGGAAAATTTACCCGCCTATGCGAAAAGGAAGCAGAATGTGTTCCCGACATGGAAAATCCAATTCATTGAACAGAACCGAGCATTCTATAAAAAGCATAAAAGTCAAATTGATAAATGGCTTCCCCAGATTTCAGAATTTCCTCGGAGTTACCAAAAGTTCGAGTGGAATTGTAAAGAAGAAGAACGGGATATATGGAAACTCATCATCCAGTTCAGAGGTTCCGGAGTACGGGTCAGAAAACCGCAGACGACCCCCACTCTCACAGCAAGAGGAGCAGAGGTGCCGATTATCGGTTGGGAGAAACGGTATATGACACCCACAGAGTGTGCTCGCTTGCAATGCATAGAGGAGATAGAGTTACCTCAACCAAATAGTCGGGCGCTCAAAGCTTTGGGCAACGCTGTAAATGTAGAAATTGTCAAACGTATTGCCGAAGCACTTACGTCAAATTCTGACAACAACACTCCGCAGGAAGAATAATTTAACATCCTATAATTTGAAAGTTGAAAATCATGAACAAACTGCAAAGGATCAATATCCGTCCTGATGTTAGGATTCTGTCTGTTCTCAGTCATATCAACTATAGCTCATGGTTTGCAATTGCAGAATTTGTAGATAATTCCATCCAAAGTTTTCTGGATTATGAAAATGAAATTAAGCAGTGTAAAGGAAACGAAACGAAACTCAAGGTCGAGATTGAATTAGATACCGCTAAGGGTGGAGATTTAATCGTTCGTGATAACGCAGCAGGTATCCACGAAGTGGACTACCATCGGGCATTTCGTCCTGCAGATATACCACTTGACACAAGTGGATTGTCGGAATTTGGGATGGGCATGAAAAGCGCGGCATGTTGGTTTTCACCGACTTGGACGGTTCGGACGACAGCACTTGGTGAAGCTGTAGAGAAAACAATCCGCTTTGACATTGCTAAAATTGTAGAGGATAACATAGAGGAATTAATCATTGAGTCGAGACCGATTGAACTTAGTACACACTTTACTGAAATCAGGCTCTCTAATCTACACAAGCCTCCTCAGGGAAGAACTATAGGGAAAATCCAAGAACATTTGGCAAGTATCTATCGTGTGTTCATCAGAAATAGATTGTTAGAACTTAACTTCCGCGGGGAGGTATTGTCGTATGAAGAACCTGAAATATTGCATGCACCGTTTCACAAAAGCCAATCAGAAACACCCCGATTGTGGAAAAAAGAAATTTATTTTGACTTTGGAACTGGGTTACGTGTGAAGGGTTTTGCAGCACTAAGTGAAACAATGAGTTCGTCGCGGAGCGGATTTTCCCTATTTCGCAGAAACCGCTTAATTCAGGGAAGTGGAGATGAATGTTATAGACCAGAACAAATTTTTGGTCCCTCGCATCATTCACTTTATCGCCGATTGTTCGGTGAATTGCATCTTGAAGGTTTCAAGGTCAGTCACACGAAAGATGGTTTTCAATGGGATGAGAACGAAGAACCATTCTTGGATCTGTTAAATGATGAACTTGACGCGGATCCAATTCCATTATTGAGTCAAGGGCGACACTATCTTGCCAGATCAAAGACTCAAGACCTAAAGAAAGGTGCCGAAACTGCAACGCGGAAAACAGCAAAAACTGTTAAGAACGAAGTGCCTCCGGTTATCGAGAGGCAACTCATTGAAGGACCTGATGATGAATCACCTTCATCGCATTTACCTTTAACAAAAGAATCTGTTGCCAACCAAACCGTTTCCGTGGAAATTGATGATGAACTGTGGGAAGTCTCCATAGAACTGTCGAATGATCCGGCGGTGGGAGATTGGTTGGATGTTAGTGACGCATCGTGGGATGGAAGCATACGGCGGGTTAAGATTCGGATGTCACTTGCTCATCCGTTTATGCTACAATACAGTGGTGCTGAGACTTTTCAAATTGAACCTTTACAACGGGTAGCAACCGCAATTGCTTTAGCGGAAATTACAGCTCGAGATAGTGGAATACCAATGGCAGGAACATTCAGAAGGATTATTAACGAATTGCTTCGAGACGCTTTATGGAAGCCTTAATTCTTTGGAGAATATTATCATGGACAATTCTGAAACAGCAGCACAGACAGAAGTTATTGAAATTATACAAGAGGCAGACACTAAGTCAGAAGATTCATGGACCCCTATCGAAGGTGAAACTGTGCATGCTCTAAAAAAACAAATTATGCACTCTGATTCTGACATTGACAAAAGTGAATGGGAAACCGTAAAACATGAAGCTATTTCTGTGTTATCGAAATGTGTTTCACCCAAGGCAAAACCTAAGCAAGAAACAGGACTCGTCATCGGATATGTCCAGAGTGGTAAAACACTGTCATTTACAACTGTCGCTGCCCTTGCCAGAGATAACGGCTACCGGATGGTAATTGTGATTACCGGGACCTCCTTAATTTTGACCAATCAGTCAACGGAACGTCTTAAAGAAGCATTAAATCTGCCTGCACAGCCTAGTAGATGGTATCCCGTCAAAAGTAGCGAATTTATTAAGGGACGGGGTCGCGGTGCCCACACTGAAATCCCGACTAGGATTAAAAATGTTTTATATGATTGGGAAGACCCGATGCTTGATTCATCGGAATGTCGGACGGTGCTAATCACGGTTATGAAGAACCATCACCATTTAAAGAATTTAACCCACATCCTCTCAAAGCTTGACCTTTCAGATGTCCCTACGTTAGTCATAGATGATGAGGGAGATCAAGCTAGTTTAAACACTATGGTTAAAAAAAATAAGGTGAGTCCGACTTACCAGCATATTCTATGTCTAAAAGAATGTTTGCAACATCACACGTTTCTTCAATATACTGCGACTCCCCAAGCCCTTTTGCTCATTAATCTGATTGATACATTATCTCCCAATTTCGCTAAAGTACTCTGCCCTGGTTCAAAATACACT
>JAKZUG010000371.1:0-5488 GCA_047516705.1 Candidatus Poribacteria bacterium
CGTTTTAACGATTCTTGTTTATGGATTGCCGGTACATTCTCAATCTCCTGAGAGTGTTGAAGCCTCTCAGACGCAAGCGGTAATAGATGCTAAAAATGATGCTGCAGCCAGTGTTGATCAGGTAATATGGATGGGCGGAACATTTGCTGGAACAGCTCTCATCGGTTGCTTGTTTTGTGGGTTACCCGCGATCCTTGCTGCTTCTATTTATGAACCACCACCACCAGCATATCGGATTATGGGTAAATCGCCTGAATATGTCATGGCCTATCAGAGAACTTACAAGGAAGCAGTTACGTCCCATCAGATGAAAAATGCTACTCTGGGTTGTCTTGGTGGGTCTGTTGTGGCAGTAATCGTATGGGGGTATTATTACTCTAATGTGCAGTAACATAGTCATCGGTAGGATCTGATCGCTTTACTGCAACGAAAAAGTATGGAATGGTAACCTTCTAATTTTCTACTCATAGGTCTACAAACTTTAAAAACCGGTTTTTAGATAACATAGGACTTACGCAAAGCGCGATAATGCACGTCGCATTTGGGCGCGTACGCCGCAGAATTGCGCTACTACGAACCACATTGCTTTTGAGAAACACGCGTATTTCCAAGGTCTATCCGTTGGTAGTCCGGTAATTTATCGCCTGTCTGCGTAAGTCCTACAACAGAGAAAAACCAAGTTAGAACCCCACAGTTTAAAAAATATGGAACCCAAATTACCTGATTCAAGAAACGAAAACATTATAATCCATGTCAACGGTGAATTCCTACCCCGCGAAGACGCTAAGATCTCCGTATTCGACAGCCTCGTCCAAGGTGGAGATGGCGTATGGGAAGGTCTGCGTGTCTACAACGGAAAAATTTTCGCGTTGGACGAACATCTTGACCGGCTCATGGATTCCGCGCACGCCATGGCATTCGCTAACATCCCGACGCGCGAGGAAGTCAAAAAAGCAATCTTTGAAACGCTCGATGCCAACGGTATGCGGGACGGTGTTCATATCCGTCTAACGCTCAGTCGGGGTAAAAAAGTTACCTCCAGCATGGACGCACGCGCCAATCAGTATGGCACCAGTTTGATTGTCCTCGCAGAGTGGAAGCCACCCATCTATGCCAGCACCGGTATCCGTTTAATCACTTCAGCAATCCGAAGGAATCCGCCGCAGTGTGTTGATTCTAAAATCCATCACAACAACCTGATTAACAACATCCTCGCCAAGATTGAGGCGAACGTCGCTGGCGTGGACGATGCAATTATGCTTGACATCCACGGGTATGTTTCAGAGACGAACGCCACGAATATGTTTCTTATAAAGCGCGGACATGTGCTGACACCACACGCCGATAGCTGCCTACCGGGCATTACACGCGGTATGGTCATCCAAATTGCTCGCGAGGCGGATATTCCGCTGACGGAACGGAACGTCTCATTGACTGAGGTTTACACCGCAGACGAGGTCTTCACAACTGGCACCGTAGGTGAACTGAGTCCGGTCTTGGAGGTTGACGGCAGGAAGATTGGAGATGAGGGAATCCGTCCCGTGACAACTCGGTTGCAGGAACTTTACGCGGAACGGACCGCCAACGAAGGCGAACCTTTACCATAGGCGGAGTTCAATAAAAATTCCGAATTTTAATGCAGATGCAAGGGTTGTATGTTGTCAAGAAGGTGTCCAAAAGTGCATCCAAGAATGCATATAAATAAATCATACAACGGAGAGAAAACCGATGGTAGACCTTAGCAGTGCCTTGAAAAATTCACCACCTTTGCAAGTCCATGCGCATTGGGACTCGATTGCCGATGGAACTTACAATCTACACAAAGAACCAGAAAACATTCAACTCTTTGATCTGTCGCCAGAACCTACCAGAGAATATAACGGACAGGCTTTCAATGCCTTTCTTCCACCGTCAACTGTGGCAGTAGGGGACGTATGGGAACTGGATCTTGATAAAGTTATTCCGTTCCTTTCCCAATTTCACCCGGGTGCTACAGGGAAGTTACGCCACGGGCAGAAAGGGGCTTTCGCCTGCCTACGTGCACTTTCGCAGGATTACGCTGACATCACGTTCCGAATTCATGCGGAGTTTACTTTGGCGACCCGTCCAAAACCCGGATCAAAACCTGATGCCGATGAAGATCATGTGCAGAGAGCCCGATTTATTCCATCACAATATGCCGGACAGTTGCTAATCAACTTGCAGACCGGCGTTATTTGCGATTTTTCGCTTGCACTTCCGTCTCGCAATAGCAATGTAGATATCAATGACTTTGGGCATGCTGACATGGTTTTCGTACCACGTATGGAACTCCTTGCTACTTCGACAAAATCACGGGACGACATTGCGTCGGAAAGTGCCATCACATTTGAAGAAGCGCGGAAAGCGTTAGAATTGAAGTTCTACAAGTTCGCTGAAATTGACTGGCTGCCGCTTGAAGAAGCAATCGAAAAAGCGAAGGCGACGCAGCGTCCGCTCCATGCGGTCCTCTCTTGGGGGCCCTTAGACGATGAATCTTGCTGAGCGAACGGTAAAAACTTGAGAGCGGGTCCGCTCTCGAAATCAGAAATCATCAAGACCCTCAACGAGAATTTTGTGAACACTTCGGTGCTCTTTCGCGATTTGTCAGAACTGGTAGACGGTTCAGACGAGGACAGTGTCAGCATCTTCGCCAAAACACTCAAGGATCATTACGTCGGTGCGGTGGATATTCAGGTGCTGAGTCCTGATGCTGAGGTTATTATGCATCAGCCGGAAAATAAACTCCATCACAGGAAGCAGCCACAAAAATATCTAACGCTGTTAGAGGCTGCTGCGAAAGGTGAGGTCGTAAACGCCACCAACGAAAAAAGAAGTAATTTGATGGCAGAATCGGATCTTAGCATGCGCAAAGAATTGATGGAGGTAATGAACGTTTTCCGTGGACCCGGAGACGGTTATCAGGATTATACACCTGTTGAGATTGATACAACATCTTTTGAGCAGGGAGGCACCCTTATCATCGATATACAGGTAGGGGCGGGTGAGGCGGTCGGTTCGTTTGATCTGTTTGACGGTGATGCTGAATTGCCGACAGAAGGGTTCCCAGATGACGCACTCGCCTCGGAGTGGGATATTCCGCCCGGCGATACAGGGCAAATCCGTCACCAATTCGCAAGCGGACAGCGGTTTAAGTTAGGGGCAACGGGTAATTGGTTTTGCGAGAAAGGAAGTACCAACGCTTTCCTTGTTAAGATTTCTGTCGTGCCATCGGAAACAGGAGAGACAGAAGCATCGTCGTAGGGTAATGGAAATGTAGGTTGGGTTGAACACGAATGAAACCCAACACCCCACTAAACCCTTAAGTCGAATTCACGTCAAATAGGCAATCGATTTCTTTAGGATTGATCGCAATGTGTCACGGTTCAAAAGGTTTTCGCTCGCGCATAGCGTTCCGAAGCGTCATTTTGAATGGAGAAGACTATGCAACATCCTTATCGTTCTTGTTTCCTTGCCACCGTTTTTCTCTGCCTACTGGCTTCTCTCAATATCGGTCATGCGAATAATCTGAGTGATGCAGAGAAGGTGGAATTTTTCAATTCTCAAGTAAAGCCTATTCTCCAGCAGAACTGTTTCCAATGCCACGGTGGCGGTGATGAAGTGGAGGGTGGACTTGAATTGACGAGTCGGGAAAAAATTCTCGAAGGCGGGGATTATGGACCCGCGGTGTCGTTAGAAAATCCTGCTGACAGTTTCTTACTTGAGATGGTTGGGTACGGTCAAGAGACGGCACAAATGCCACCGGACGGCAGGTTAGATGACACCGCTCTTGAGATTCTGGCGAAATGGATCAACTTGGGACTCCCCTACCCCGTTCAAGATATCGACGTTCAACCGATTTCTAAAACAGCATCCAATTATTGGGCATATCGTCCACTAAAACGACCGCAAGTGCCGTCGGTGCACGCATCGGAGTGGGTCAGCAACCCGATTGACGCGTTTATTCTCGCAAAACTGGAGGCACACGGTTTAGCACCAGCCGCACCCGCCAGCAAACTGACGCTTATCCGTCGGGTATACTACGACCTCACAGGTTTACCCCCATCGCCAGAAGCGGTGGAAGCGTTCTTGAACAACACGGCACCCGACGCTTATGAGAAACTCATCGATAAACTCCTGAAGTCGCCACGATATGGTGAAAAGTGGGGACGGCATTGGCTCGATCTTGTCCGTTATGCCGAAACAAACGGTTATGAGAATGATTCAGACAAGCCGTACGTGTGGCGATACCGCGATTATGTCATAAACGCCTTCAACAAAGATAAACCGTATGATCAATTCATCAAAGAGCAATTGGCGGGTGATGAACTTGATGCTGTAACCACAGAGACTGTCATTGCGACCGGGTATCATAAACTCGGTGTTTGGGACGATGGACCCGCTGATCGGAAACTTGCACGATACGACTATCGTGATGATATTGTTTCGACAACAGGGCAGGTGATGTTCGGTATGACAGTCGGTTGCGCCCGATGCCACGACCATAAAATCGATCCGATTTCAACACACGATTATTATAGCCTACTCGCGTTTTTCCATGACATCACACCTAACAACCGCGGACCCCTTGCAGACATTGGCACCCCTGAGCAACAAGCAGTGCGTGATAAGCAACTCGCTGAAAAACGACTCGCAGAACAAGAAGCACAGGATAATCTCTTTCAGATACAGGAAGCCATCAAGATCGAACTCGCAAAGGTTCATTCAGAGGCGATAGTATCCGACACCGCTGCGTCCCCGATGCGTAAACTGACGTATCGCTTCTATCGCGACACCTTTGAGCAGTTTCCTAATGATTTCGATGCCTTGGAACCCGCCGCCGAAGGCAGACTCTTTAGCAACGCTTTCTCGCTTGCACCCGCGAGCCGAAATCAAAACATCGGTTTGGTTTTCGAGGGGACGTTACAGGTCCCGGAAGACGCGACTTATACGTTCCATATAAATCTGCGAGGCGCGTGTAGACTGATTCTCAACGGTTATAGAGTCGCTGAATTGATCGGTGAGCGAGACGTAGAAATTGCACTCACGCACGGCGATGTACCGATTCGTCTTGAATATTTCAACAAAGATTTAGATAAACCGCATCTGGAGGTCTCGTGGTCTGGGGCGAACTTTGAGAAACAACCGCTTTCGACAACCGCTACAGTCAATTTTGAGGAATTGCTAAAAACACACGCAGAACTTATTGAAACGAACGAACAACTGAAGGCGTTAGTGGATCAACAGAAGGAGTTGAAGGAACAGCGAGATCAGCGGCGGCAGCAGCGTGTGCCTTATGACCAACAGGCTTTGGCGATTTCAGAGGGCGATCAGACACCGACGCATATCCTGCGACGCGGGAATCCACACCTCGTCGGACGCGAAGTTAAACCTGCATTTCCTGAAGTGCTGAACCCGCCTGCTGTGCAGATGCTGCCTGTTCCAGAGGACGCAAAATCGTCTGGGAAAC
>JAKZUG010000372.1:0-20814 GCA_047516705.1 Candidatus Poribacteria bacterium
AACTGATGGTTGACGATGGGAATCCTGCCGCTAATTTTAAGCATTGGGATACCAAGTTTGGCATCTTAGGCGGCATATACCTAACAGACCCTTTTGGCATCGCAGATACCGATTTCCAAGCCGAATATGCTTTTATCAACCAATACGCATATACGCATGTAAACCCCGTAAATGTCTATAAGCACTTTACCACACCTATTGGACATCAGATCGGTTCCGATGCTGATAACTTGTGGCTTGAACTGCGTCGTCGGTGGACAGATAGACTTGAAACGGTTTTCGGGTATGAATTGGAGCGCCACGGGACAGGCAATATTGATGAGTCGCACCCGCCCGATGCGCCAAAAGATGACGTATGGACACCCTTATCTGGAATTACACAAAGCGAGCATCGTCTCTCAGTGGGGGCTAACTGGGTTGTTATAGGGCGTTATTCAATCTATGCAGAGTGGGCACGCGTATGGCGGCGGAACTTAGGAAACCGATCAGATATACACGAAAATGCAAATGAAATCGAAGCCAAATTCCTCTCCCGAATTCCGTGGTAAAATAACGAAGGTTTGCACGCTTTCAGTCATCAAAGGCTATAAAGCGGTGCTTGTAAGTTTTCGATAAAAAATGAAGATTTATAGCCTTCTTGTCATCAAAGGTGGTATAGCATTGCTTCGAGGTGTTTCATCGTCAAAAGAAATTGGACTTTCGCGCCTAAAATGGTTATAATATATACAGGACCCTTTGATTTGCAACGTGTATTGGGACGAGGTAAAAAAAAGAATGAGAATTCGGGTATTAGGCATACGCGGGCTTCCCGCCACTTATAGTGGGTTGGAAACGATCATGGGGGAACTCGCCCCGCGCTGGGTGGATGCTGGGCATGAAGTCATCGTCTACTGTCGGAAAGCACTTTTCAAAGAGAGACCGGCGGAATGGAAGGGCATCAAGCTCATTTACTTACCAAGTGTTGAACATAAGATGTTCAGTACCCTCAGCCATAGTTTTCTCGCAACGGTACACGCTTCAGTTACTGCATCTGATGTCATTCTGGCGTGGAATGCTGGTAATGGTCCATTTGGATGGTTCTTCCGCATCGCAGGCAAAACCGCTGTTATTAATGTTGATGGCATGGAGTGGCTCCGTCCAAAATGGAAGGGAATCGGGGCAATTTACTTCAAGTGGGCCGCAAAGATGGCGACAGCAGCGTTCCCAATCGTCATTACCGATGCATCTGAAATGAAGCGTCTCTATCTTGAGGAATTGGGCGCGGAAACGACCTATATCGCTTACGGCGCAAATATTGAGTCTTCGGAACATCCAGAAGTTCTGGAAACTTATGGGCTTGAACCTCGGAATTATTACCTCATCGCCAGCCGGCTTGTTCCGGATAATAATGCAGATCTCATTTTGGAGGCGTTTGTAGCCTCGAACAGCCAAAAGCAACTCGCGATAGCAGGGGGCGCTGATTACAAAGGCAACAAACTCGAAAACGAATTTTTGACGAAGTTAAAAAACATTGCCAACAAAAACGTCAAATTTCTCGGGCATATTGACAGTTCTGAACACATTAAAGAGCTTCACCATCACTGCTTTGCCTACATCCACGGGCATCAGTTTGGTGGTATTAACCCTTCTATTCTGAAGGCGTTAGGATTTTCCAACTGCATTCTCGCACTGAATACGCCCTTCAACGATGAAGTTTTGGAGGGCGGGCGTTACGGCGTACTCTTTGACAAAAACGTCGCATCGCTCACAGAGAAAATTCAGATGTTAGAACAACATCCAGAGCAGGTTGAAGATTTCCGGCAGCGTGCCCCAGACCAGATTCGGAACCGGTTCAATTGGGAAAATATCGCGCAGCAATATCTTGATGTTTTTGAGAAACTCCAGCAGAACTAACAACGTTTAATTATAAATGCCCTGAGAATTTCGTCGAAACGGCGCATAGCCGTGTAAACCTACGCCTGAGATTAAACTGCAGTCAGAGGAATTAGCCATGCCATTCCTATCAAGAAGCATAGACCAGATAGGAAAAGATGCAGACGAAACGAGCCTGTATCGCGATGAGAATTTAACAGCAAGTTTTAACTCGCAAGCTTCGCCAAAAATACCAAAAACAGGGATTCTAGTGGAACGACTCTCTTCTTTCTACGCAAAGCGTGGCAAACATTTGTTTGATGCGATCGCTGCATTTCTCCTTATCATTATTTTTGCCCCTCTGATGGGATTGGTTGCCGTTCTTATTAAGTTAACTTCGCGCGGCTCTGTCTTTTTCTCCCACAAGCGGGTTGGGTTAAACAACGAGTTGTTTGTCATTCACAAGTTTCGGAGTCTCCATGTTGATACACCGTCCTATTCAGAGAAACCTGGGAAAACGGACGACAGACGCATTACGCCGGTCGGCAAATGGCTCCGTAAAACGAGTTTAGACGAGTTACCGCAGCTTTTCAATGTAATAAAGGGTGAAATGAGTCTCGTAGGTCCGCGTCCAGAGATGCCTTTCCTCGCTAAAGATTATGAACCCTGGGAAAACCAACGCCACCTCGTCCGTCCAGGAATGACAGGACTTTGGCAACTCAGTCCTCACCGGCAAGGGACAATCCGAGACGGCATCTCTGTTGATCTGGAGTACATCGAAAAGCTCTCTTTCTGGAACGATTTCAAAATACTCCTTCGCACCTTCAAAGTTTTTTGGGATAGTAACACCTACTAATTCGATGAAAGTGACATTTGAAAACCTCAGTAGAATTCTGCGATATGGTTTTCAATTGAAATGCCCACGATGTGGTAAGGGCGCACTATTTCAAACCTTTTTTAGGATGTTTACCCATTGCACAGCATGTGATTTGAAGTTTGAACGGGAATCCGGCTATTTTATCGGTGCAATGTACCTCAACTATGGCGCGACAGTCCTCATCGCTTTTCCGAGTTATTTCCTCCTTGAAACCTTTACTGCTATTCCTTTTTTTGTCAATTTAGGTGTCTGGGCACTCTTTTCTGCGGTCTTCCCTGTTCTCTTCTACCGTTATTCAAAAAGTTTGTGGCTGAACTTCGATTACATTTTCTCATCTTAGTCTTATTGAATGAAATTTTTCAGGACTAAGCACTCTTGTTGGCGAGGTTTGAAACCGGGGTCCCACCCGTTACTGGGAAGGGGAAAAATCGGAGCAAAACCTAATAGTTAAAAAAGACGGTGTTGCCTAACTAAGGGTACGGATATACTCAAAGTCCCCCTGATAAGGGGGATTTAGGGGGTTTCTTCCAAGACGACCAAGGAAACCAAACCATTATCTGGACAATACCCTCTTAAAAGATTACCTTGTGAAAATCTGCCCGCGCGTGTATGAACCCGCATCAGAGGCAAGGAAAGTTAGGACTCGCGCGACACCGGCTGGATCACCGAGCGAATTGCGGGCATTCGCAACAGCCGCATCTGGATCTTGTCCATCACGTTTTGCCGATTCTGCAATTTGCCCCAATTTAAGAGGCGTTGCGAGTCCACCCGGGCAAATAGTATGCATGCGGATATTCATTGACGCGATCTGATTCTCTACCGTCATCACAAGCCCGTTGACCCCACCTTTGCTGGAAGCATAAGCAACCGAGGAGCTCCCGCCACGCACCCCCGCTCCTGAGGCAATACACAGGATAACACCGCCACCGCTTTTTTGCATTATCGGAACGGCGTGCTTGAGTGCGAAAAAAGTACCTTTGAGGTTAACATCAATAACCGCGTCAAAAGTCGCCGCTTCAAAGTCATCAATACGAACACTCGGTCCGCGCAGGACACCTGCCGAAGTTACCAATACATTAATCCCACCAAATGCTGTGTCAGCGGTTTCCATCAAATCCGCTACTTCAGTTTCTGCTGTGACATCCGTGCGTTGGAACTTCGCAACACCACCGTTTTCAACAATCGCGCGAAGCGTTTTTTCAGCATCTTCCTCATTAATATCACCGAAGACAACCTTCGCGCCTGCTTTAGCATATTCAATTGCTGTTGCTGCACCGATGCCCGTAGATCCACCAGTAATCACGGCTACTTTATTATTAAGTTGAACATCCATACTGCCTTTCTCCCTATTCCGCTGAAGAATGATTTCTATGTCGCGACAGCCTGTGAAATAATAGAAATGATTTCTGGGTCACGACAAATTTATAGGTTCAGTTAGGAAAGATTATACGTGAAATGACGTGATAGAGCAAGCCTTTTTCTCTTACACTAAAGGGAGGCACGAGTAGGGCACAGTATTAGTAGATGGGGGGTTGCTTAACTTTTAAACTGGAAACGATAAGGAATACGGAGGCGTTGGCTGACAACGACTTTGCCCTGTTTCGCTGGCACGAATTGGGAGGCTTTGAGTGCCGCAACAGCCGCTTCTTCACACCCTAACCCGCTAACCTCAACAACTTTGACGACTTCGATATTCCTCGCTACGCCATCCACGCCTATTGTCGCTTCAAGGACAACGAGGCCCTGTTTATGGGAAAGACGGGCAGATTCCGGATATATCGGATCAACTTTGCGAAAGAACTTGGCGTTTTGTGTCGGTTCGTTTAAAAGTGCAGAGACTGCTGGGAGTTCCGCAGCTTGTGTGCTGGCAATAGCAGGTGGTGTGGATGTCCACTCTGGGCGTGGCATCCGTTTAGGTGTGAAGCGCGTCGGTTGTGAACCACTGTCTGCCAAATGAGGAGGTAAACGGGACGGAAGTACTCTCTCATCTTCTATGCCGACTTCTGCCAGAGTCGTCTGATGAACAGCGGAAACTGGGAGCGTATCAACAACGAATTGCAGCTCACTTTGCTGAATGTGGGCAACCTCCGTAAGTGGCTTGATACGTGGAGGTTGTGAGCGCGTCATATCTGGTTGTGTTAATTCCGGAGTCTTGAGTCGACGTGGCGTGTGCAAAGTTTTTTGGGTCTTCGGGAGCGAAACAAACTCCGCGACGATCGCATCGCCGTACTTGTCCGGTGTTCCAACGATGGACAGCGAGGCAATCCCTATACCTATCAGGTGAAGGCAGATGGATAAAAATACAGATTTGTTCAGAAATTGAATAGCGTTGTTCATAATTTAAACACCTGCTTGCTAACTTCACATCGGTAAATCGTAGCCAACACAGCGGTGGCGTATACTTTGACTCTATTTCTACGGGTAAAACGAGTATCTACACTAAATATAGTAGCAAGATTCGTGCCAATCTTCCGGAATGTCTAAAGACGCTAAAAAACTTGCAATTTCCCAATATTAATGGTAAAATTCTAAAATAACGGTTGGATTTATTCAAAATCTAAATCAGGAGGAATGTTACCCCATGGAAGTGAGAATTGAATACTGCACCTCTTGAAACTACAAACCACGGGCAGCCAGTTTGGCAGATGCCTTGAAAGAAAAGTATGGTGCAGAAGTTAAGACAGTCGATCTGATTCCAGGTAGTGGTGGGGCTTTTGAAGTCTCGTTAAACGGCACGCTGCTCTACTCGAAGTTAGAGACTCGGCAGTTTCCAACGACGGAGCAGATAACAACTGCAATAGACGCGGTATAGTTTGAATCGCATCTTTGGAAGGGCGGAGGCTGCTATTGTATAGTCTCCGCTCTTTTTATTTTAATTTACAGCGAAAATTACCAGAAGAGATAAACTATATTGCGACGCGGAATCCGTTTGCCCATTATCCAAAACGGAGCAGAGGGCCTATAGTTAAAAAATTAATCGACAGCGACGATTGCAATCTTCCATCGATCTGCTTGCTGGGCAAGTGTTTCGGCATCCATAACAAAGGTTCGTCGTGCTTCTACTGCCAACACACCAGCTTTAACTTGATGCAACATTGCTAATGTTTGCATGCCTACCGTCGGTACATCGATGCGGAAATCGTGATTCTCAGCGGATGCTTTCGCAACAACCACGCCTTTCCTTCCCAAGTTTCCTCCCCTTTTAATAGTCGCGTCTGTCCCTTCAATAGCTTCAATAGCAAGTACGATCTGATTTTTAACGACAACAGTTTGCCCAATATCCATATTCGCAATCTGGCGTGCAGTGGTGATACCGAGTTCAATGTCTGCCCATTGACTTGCAGTGGGTTGTCGCGTTGTTAAAACACAGGGTTGTGGAAGAAGATCATGGAGATACCGGTCTTGTGTGAGGATAGTGAGTCCGACGGATTCAAGATAATTGAATGCTGCGTTGACAATTGCGGAGGGTTTCTCACGTCGGTTTTCTACTAAAATTTTAATGGTAGTTGTATCAATTTGGAATGGACGAAGCAGGATGTTTTTTTCGACCTTACCGATAATCACTACCTCTTTTACACCTGAGTTGAGGAGCGTTCGGGCAATCTTTTGAATCTGTCCGACACCATAGGTATGAATTTCGTATGTAATCCCGGCAAATCGTTCTGTGTCGGACTTTGTAATTTGGATGACAACCGGTTCCCGATCATGAGCGACAGCGGCACGAGCCAATAGCGCCGGCAGCTCACCTGCCCCTGCAATAATCCCTAATTTTTCCAACGCTTTCGCTCCGTATATTTCAAAGTGGCAAATCTTTAAACGCCAAATACCAACGGAGAAATTAGCCGTTCAGGATACGATTCGGTTGGCTAAATCCGATGCCACGTTTGGAGGTTTCAATAAATTCAAGTAGGTATTCAACTTCTGGTGTCGCTTGGAGTTCTTCCTTGACTCTGGCAACCGCATGTTTGAGCGGTAGACCGGAACGGAACAAGATACGGAATGCTTTCTTTAACGCTGCAAGCGTTTCAGGTGTCAACTGGGACAACGGATTAATCCGAGATGTTCGGATACCGATACGGTTGAGACTCCGCACACGCGCCGGTTGTCCGGCAGACAGCATGAACGGTGGAATATCCTGTACAATCTTTGAGAACCCGCCTGCCATTGCCATCTTGCCGACACGGACGTATTGGTGCAGCGCAGCGTGTGCACCCAATCGAACGTCATCTTCAATCACAACATGCCCCGCAAGCGAGACAAAATTTGCCATGATCGTTCTATTGCCGACGATGGTGTCATGCGCGAGATTAACCCAATTCATCAGCAGGTTGTTGTCGCCAACGATAGTTGACCCCTCTTCAAATGTTGACCTGGAGATAGAAACGTACTCGCGTAAAATATTGCGATTACCGATTTTTACATAACTCCGCCAACCATCATACTTCAAATCTTTAGATTCGTTCCCGATGGTAGCACCGAAGAAAATCTTGCATTCTTCACCAATTGTTGTCCATTTCTCAATCTGAACATGCGGACCTATCACGGTGCCACGCCCGATATGAACGTCTTCACCAATAAGGCTGTAGGGTCCGACTTTGACCCCCTCTTCCAACGTCGCTTCTGGAGAGATAATAGCCGTCGGGTGAATATCAGTTTCTAACATAGATGTTCCTCTCTAATCCTGCCATCTCGTACACGAAAGGGCCTGCCAGCTAATGTTGAAAGGATGGCAATTCAGACAGATGCCAGGACGATTGATAGTTCAGCCTCAGTCGCAAGCTCGTCTCCTACATAAACACGACCTTTGATCCGTGCAAGCCTGCTGCGCAATTGTGCGACCTCTATTTCCAATCGAAGTTGATCTCCGGGGATGACGGCACGCCGGAATGTCGCCTTACTTATTGAACGAAAGTAACCGAGTTCACCCTCTTTACCGATGTCCCGAAGCACGAGCCATGCAGCAAGTTGTGCCAGTGCTTCAATCTGTAGTACACCGGGCATCACAGGCTGCATCGGGAAGTGTCCCTCAAAAATCGGTTCGTTGTAGGTCACGTTCTTAATGCCAACTGCCCGTTTTTTACTCTCATATTCAATGACTCTATCAACCATACACATCGGATGCCGATGCGGTAACACCTCATAGATCTCCATTACCTCAATAGGTTCTTGAACGGGTGGCTGTTGAAGATGCCCTGCCTCAGCGAGGGCTTTCACAAATTCAGCATGGAATGTATGTCCAGTCCGCATTGCGATAATATGTGCCTGCGGAAGGTGTCCAGCGAGATAAAGATCGCCAATCAGATCCAAGATTTTATGTCGGACAAACTCATCGTCAAATCGGAGTGGCGTACTGGGTTCACCTGCCTCGTTGATAACAAGGACATTCTCATAACTCGCACCTTTTCCGATGCCGAGTGCCTGCAGTGCTTCAATTTCATGCTCAAAACAGAAACTTCGCGCGGGTGCTATATCACGGGCGTATGATTCTGGCGTTATTTTGAATGTTGCTATTTGCGAGCTCGTTTGTGGATGGGCGTAAACGAATGTCACCTCTAACGCGTCAGCAGGCAATAAAACAAGTTGTCTGTCTCCAGAGGAAAGTGAAAAGGGTTCTGCTACCTCGATAAAATTCCGTGGCGTGTCTTGCGAGACAAGTCCTACCTTTTGAATATTTTCGACATAGGGCATCGCACTCCCATCAAGCCCAGGCGGTTCCGGGGCATCCAGTTCCACCGTCGCGTTGTCAACACCGAGCCCCCCCAAAGCTGAAAGGATGTGTTCAACGCTACTAACCGTTGTATCGCCACTGCGTAAACTGGTGCATCGCGGCAAAATGTCTGCCCAGTTTTCCTGACACACCTGCACTTCTGGAGTGTCTGCCATATCTACACGCCGAAAGACGATACCGGAATCCGCGGGTGCCGGTTTCAAGGTTAATGTCACAGGCTTCCCTAACATTAACCCTTTGCCTCTAATTGTTATCTCGTTTTGAATTGTTTGCTGTGAATCAGCCTTTGCCATTTTTTATGAGTTATCGGCTATCGGCTATCGGCTATCGGCTATCCTAAAATTTTTTGATAAGCATCAGATTTCTGTTTCTGACTGCTGATTGCTGACAGCTAGTAATCCTGACAACTATCCCTTCGATTTGTTGTAAAACGTGCCTAACGTTTACGAGAGGCACGTCGAATTTTTCGTATCATCCTATTATGCTCTGAAAGCGTCTTTGAAAAGTGATGTTTTCCCTCACCTATTGCCACGAAATAAAGATAGTCTGTTTCTTCGGGGCGCAGTGTCGCTATGATTGAATCAATGCCCGGGTTGGCAATAGGCCCAGGTGGTAACCCTCGATATTTGTATGTATTATAAGGCGAGTCAACACTCAAATCCGCTCTCGTTAAGAGCCGTTTTGGATTCCCTAAAGCGTACAACACTGTTGGATCTGCCTGGAGCCGCCACTTTCGTGTAAGTCGGTTATGGAAAACACTCGCGATCCGAGGACGTTCCGATTTAGATTGCGCCTCCTTTTCGATCACGGAGGCAAGCGTTACAATTTCGTGGCGTGTAAGCCCTAAGTTTCGCGCCTCTTCATCAAACGTTTCAGTCCACTGCTGTTTGAATTCGTTAAGCATCATCTCAACCACCTTTTCAGCCGTTATCCCTTTCGCGAACTTGTATGTATTCGGGAAAAGGTAACCCTCTATGGTCTTGCCTTCAAGGCCGTACTGCTTCAACAGACAAGACGATTCGGCGGCTTCCCGAAATGCCTCAGCTGTGCCGAACCCGGTCGTTTCCCAAAGTTCAGCGATGCCGGATGTTGTTAAACCCTCTGGAACTGTCCAACTAGCTAACGTAACCTGTCCTTTTTCAAATTCATCAACGATGTGCCACAACGCCATATTCCGCCGCAACGCATAAATGCCTGCACGTAAACGTCTACCAGTTCCCCTATGTCGGATGATTATACGAAAGGCATATTCGCTCCGAATTAACTTTTGTTCAACGAGTTGCTTTGCAATTGCCCGCGAACTGCTTCCAATTGGCACCTCGAAATTAACAATCTCTTCCGAAGAGGTGGGCGCTAACATTAGGAATACACCAATCAATAAGCTGATGAGACAGAGCGTGCCAAGACCACAGAATGTCAATATGCTTATCTTAATTATTCGCTTTTTTTGTGTTGGCCTCATACGTTTTAATCGTAATTGTTGAAGGTGCACCAGTCGTGATATTTTCACGTTCTGACGGAAAATCAGGCATTATTAGTCGATGCTGTAGTTTGTCAGATCACGCTCCTGATTCAAATAGTCAGTGAGAATGATCACCGCTGCGACCTCATCAATGAGTTCTTTCTGTTCTTTTGTGTTTTTGTTAAGTTCTCGCAAGATTTCTTCAGCCTCAGCAGTTGTAAAGCGTTCATCCTGAAATTCGATCGGGATGTCAATGATTCCCTCCAAACGTTGCGCAAACTTCTGAACCTTTTCCGCTTGTGGACCAATGGAACCATCAAGTGAGATGGGTAACCCGATAATAACACGTTCTACCTTGTGGATGGAAATGAGGTCTGAGATGGCGATCAGATCGACCTTCCGATTTTTCCGGGTCAGCGTACACAACGGATGTGCTGCAACACCGAGTTCATCGCTGAGTGCAACCCCAATGCGTATATCGCCAACGTCTAATCCGAGTAAAACTGCCATAACAGCACCCTTTTTTATTCCCTATCAACTGTTGATTCTTAGCTAATTAACTGATGAACACTGAATTAGAAGCGACCCGAACGTAAGATAGAGATTACCAATCCGAATCCGAAGAACGTTGCAGTTAAGTAACCCATAATACCGAGAAAGAACTTCCACTCCCAGAGTTCTACACCTTGTAGGATAATCGACGAGCCAATAATCAGCGAGGCGATGATCACGCTAAAGGCAATGCGATTGAGAACACGGTCAAACGCCTTGATTACTGCTTCAAGGCTCAAGTGCTCTAACTCAAATTTGAGAGATCCGCGCTGTAATTTTTGCAGGATACGATGCAATTGGAGTGGCATATCACGTGCCAGTTCCGCGAAATCTTCCACAGAATCCAGAATTTGTCGTTCCCAGCGTTCGGTTCCAAAATTTTGGACGAGGAATTGTGCGATATAGGGTTGGCTGAATTTCAAAATATCAAAATCAGGGTTTAGTTTCATCACAACCGATTCCACTGTCGCTACCGTTTTGCCAAGCATTAAGAATGCTGGTGGTGTATGAATTTGATGGCGTAGTGATGCATTAAATACCTCATAGATCAATTCACCAAGACGCAGCCGACTCGGCGGCATATTAAAGTAAAACCGAAAAATAAGTTGACACTTCTGGGAATAACAACCCCTCCTTCGCTGGCGGGGTTTGTAACCCCACCTATTCAGAATGTCCAAGTAATTATAGGCTTCACTATAAAGTAACGTTCTAAAAAGTCGTTCATTTCCAACTTCAAGGCCGCTATATCTGTCTCATCACCAAGAATCCCCATCCGAATGTAACTTCTGACGACAGCATCTGCATCTTTGGTTAGCACGGCACTGAGCCAATTGCAGATATGCCGCAACATATCGTCGCTTATCCTACCCACCATGCCAAAGTCTACTAAGCCGATCCTACCGTCCTCTAAGACGAAGACATTTCCCGGATGCGGATCTGCGTGGAAAAATCCATCGCTTAGCACTTGTGTGTAAAAAATTTCCACGAGCGTTTCAGCGAGTTCCACCCGGTTGAACCCCATCTCGTCCAATTGGGCAGTCGCGTCAATCGGTACACCGTCAATCCGTTCCAACGTCAAGACACGACGATTTGTGAATTCCCAATAAACTTTCGGGATCTTCACTTTGGAGGACTCTGCAAACCTCTGATAAAAAGCATCAGTGTTTGCTGCTTCAATCGTAAAATCGATCTCTTTCCGGACGGAGCGCGAGAATTCACGGACAAGTTCAGTCGGTTTGAACAGATGCATCTCCGGGTCCCGATTCTCAAGTTGTTCTGCTAACTCCATCAAGAGATTGAGGTCAGTCTGAATAATCGTTGCGACGCGCGGACGTTGGACTTTAACAACTACCGGTTCGCCTGTCTTTAATGTCGCCCCATGCACCTGGGCAATTGAAGCCGCCGCAAACGGGTGTTGTTCGTATGTCGGGAAAACCTCCTCAAGCGGTAGTTTGAATTCTTTTTCGATGGTGATGCGAACCTCTGAGAAATCAAACGGTTGGGCTTGTCGCTGCAGTTTCTGAAACTCTGTAATCCAAGTCAATGCTTCCTCTTGCCCAACGAGTTCAGAGAGAAGGTCCACCCGTGTACTAAGGACTTGTCCTAATTTAACAAATGTTGGTCCCAACTCTTCAAACGCAAGCCTTAACCGCTCGGGGACGGATAGCGGTGTCGCTGAAGGACTTTGGTCTGAACCTTTTTTTTCCCTTCTAAGGTGCCACCATTTCGATTTCTTCTGGGAATGCGCGTCCTCTCTCACCTTCCGTACAAGCACATTTTTGAACCTAAAACGGGTCGTCCGACCCCGCTCAAAAATTTGAGAGATAATGTGTCCAAAGCCGTGTCTTGCGAAGACACTAACAATCTCAGGAAAGCGCTTCGCGCTTTTGAGTTTACGGTTCAGATTCAGAATGCGCATGAGGTTTTGTCTCTTTATAGATTTTACGATTCCACTGTGATACTACCCACTACCTAAAGGTAGGGGCTTCGGTTTCTTAGCAACCGCGCCGTTCTTCTAATGAAGATTAACAAATAAATTGGGTAATCTTGGACTACATGACGTGCGATGAATCGCACGACTACGAACGGTTCTGCTTGTCGTCGTGCTATTTATAACCCGTTCAGAAATTACCTGATTAAATACTTAAACTTCATATGAAGAACAGCGTCTTACTGTTGCTCCACCTGCAGGCTATTATCCTGTATCAGAACAGGTTTATCGTGTATCAAGACACGGGTACCCCAACCTGCAAAATAACTTTCGCAGCGTTTATATCTCTGTCGTGAGAAGTGCTGCAACTTGGACATGTCCAATGTCTATCTTTCAGGGTAATAGTTTCATTCTTATGTTGGCAAACGTGGCAAACTTGAGTCGTCGGTTGCCACTGCCCTGCTTTCGCAAGTGTTTTACCGTATTTGGCACATGTCCATTCAAGAATAAGTGAGAATTCACCGAAGGCAATGTCAGAAACTTTACGACCCCAAAGTTTTTTCATGCCTTCAAGATTGAGTGTTTCAATAACGATTGTATCATATTTCTGCACAAGGCGCAGCGCGAGTTTGAAAAACCAGTCGCGCCGCTGATTGGCTATCTTCTTATAGAGACGTGAAAGATAACGTTTGGCACGAAACCACGCATTAGACAGATACTGTTTCCGTGAAAGTGCCTTGTGCGCTGAACGGATCGTATTGAGGCTTGACTTATAGAACTGTGGAGATGCTATCTTTATACCATCTGAAAGCGTCAGAAATGTTTTCATACCGAAGTCTGCCCCTGCCTCACTACCGGTCAATGGGAGATGTTTGGTCGGGTCTGACCCTTCACAGACAAGATATAAATAGTAGTCACCCACATTATCACGTTTGATTGTCACGGTTTTGATGGTCCCCGTCCACTCGCGGTGTTTCCAAAAGGTGAACCACTTTTTCAGGCAACCGATATAGATACGATTGCCTTCTATTTTATACCCCGCTTGGGTGAACGTCAATGAGTTATATCTATGTTGCGGTTTGATTTTCGGTTTACCCACTTTACGCTGCGTTTTGCCTGATTGACGGGCTTCAATATTATCAAAGAAACTTTGATAACTCAAATCAATACGAAGGGCAACGTCTTGGATAACTTGACTAGGAAGTTGATTCCAATGGCGTTTTATGCGCTGTCTCAACTTTGTTATATGTTTGCAGATCCGCACAAAAGAGGCATATTTACCATAGATACGATAATAACGCCGCTGCAAACGAAGCAAGTGGACATGCACACCATGCAGATCGTCTATCAGATTGCCAAGTTGGATAATATTTTCCTGATGATACAACTCGTATTTTTCTGTTCTATAAGGTTTCATGGCTACCACGTATCACGCTTTTTATCCCCTGATTTATTAGCAAATATCAAGTTTATTTTTTATAGAAACCCATGGTCTAATTCACGAGAGCCCGTCTACATCTTCCAAGCTGAAGCATGGGGTTTTGACGGGGAACTGTTAAAATTTTACACGAAAAGTTGTGTGTAGTCAAGGAAAATCTCGTGAAGGCAAAAATTCCGATAGAGACTTGATAAATTGTCCTTAAGTATGCTATAATTTGGCTATAAAAAATAGAAGAGAGCTGGTAAGCGGTGTCGAAAATCACAATAAATGCCTTTTTTGCTTTTGGCGAAGGGACAACCGTGCACGCCTATCATGGCCAGAACAGGATTTCAGTATGTCTAAACATCAACTCTATTATGGCGATAACCTTGCGATTCTTCAGGAGTATATTCCTGATGAAAATGTCAACCTGATCTATATTGATCCGCCGTTTAATACAGGAAAACACCAGCAACGTACAGAGATTGAAGTCGAACGAGATGCCCAAGGCGACCGCGTGGGTTTTCAAGGTAAGACATACCGAACCCGCAAAGGCAAAACTACACACTACGCTGATAAATTTGCGAGTTCGGATGCCTACTTGAAGTTTTTACGTCCCCGTTTTGAAGAGGCGTATCGGGTACTGCATCCACACGGCAGCTTCTTCCTCCATATTGATTACAGAGAAGTGCATTATTGTAAGGTGATACTTGATGAGATTTTCGGACGAGCGTCATTTATGAACGAGATCATCTGGGCTTACGATTACGGAGGGCGCGCCAAATCATGGTGGTCCCCTAAACACGACAACATCTTATGGTACGCTAAAAGTCCTAAGCACTATACCTTCAATTTTGAAGAGATGGATAGGATTCCATATATGGCACCCGGTTTAGTCGGTGAAGCGAAGGCAGCACGCGGTAAAACACCAACCGATGTCTGGTGGCATACCATCGTCAGTACCAATGGGAGTGAAAAAACTGGGTATCCGACACAAAAGCCACTCGGGGTTCTTAATCGCATCGTTAAGGTACATTCATCACCTAAAGATACACTATTAGACTTTTTTGCCGGCAGCGGTACATTCGGTGAAGCCGCTGCACTACACAATCGTTCCTCAATTTTAATTGATAACAATATCCCCGCAATCAGGTGTATCATGGATAGGTTAGCACTTTATGGCATCGAACTCGTCAATGCTGATTATAAGGCACTCAGCACACACGCAATGGAATAGAGGCGTTTGGTTACTCATTCCGTGTAGGAGTTTTAAAAACTGTTTTTGGCTATCTTTTTTCAAAACAGATGTTTCTAATAAGTGTCGGTACCGAATTGTATGCAGATAAAACGGTTCGCTTGATATTTATCAAGAAATGAGTATGATGGGCTTAGGGAGGTATATACAGTGAAAGGACTTAAGGAAATTTCGGAGCAGATTCGAGACGGTATAACCCAATTTTTAGAGGCAGCAGACGGTAGCGAATCCCTTGTTGATAAAACTATCCTTAATATGAAAAAGCGGCTCGCTGAGGCAAAAGATCTCATCGCTGCAGCGATCGCAGAGACGCAGAGGCTCAGACGCACCTATCAAGAGGCTATTGATACCGCAGAAATATGGGGTAAAAAGGCAGACGACGCTTTGCAGAAGGGTGACCACGTACGCGCAAGCGAAGCACAGCAACATAAGCAACAACACCTGCTCCTTGCAGACGACTATAAACGCCAGATTGATGATCAAGAAGCAGTTGTTGTCCGTCTCAAGACTGCACTTCACGAATTTTATCACCAGTTCCAAGATGCAGTGAAACGCGCTGAAACCCTTTGCCAGCGTCAGAAACAGGCGGATACGCGTGCGAAGCTCTATAAATTGTTGTTTGATGAAATAGGGAACGATGTATCTAAAGTCTTCAAACAGGCGGAACGGAAGTTAAAAACGACAGAAGCCGAAGCAGAAATGTCGGAGGGCAAGAGTCCTCTGACTTCAACCGAAGCGGAAACGACAGGAGACAACTTCAACCTGGACCAAGCACTCGCGGACCTCAAAGATGATGTCTTGGGCAGTCGTCGAAAATGATTAACCTCTTGGAGCTGACGAAATATTTCGGTAAGTTGTGCGCCGTTGATGCGCTGACATTGCAGGTAGATGCCGGTGAGATTTTTGGGTTTCTCGGACCTAATGGCGCGGGGAAAACGACGACAATCAATATGCTCACAGGTTTACTCCGTCCGACATCTGGTACTGCAACACTTGGCGGGTACGATATTCAGAAGCAGAGTCTGCAGGCAAAGGCGATTCTCGGACTGATGCCCGATACACCGCAGCTTTATGAGGCGTTAACGGGCAGGCAGTTCGTCCGTATGATCGCCGATTTATATGAGGTACCGCCGCGGCAAGCCGAAAATGAAATGGCGATCCTGCTTGAACAACTTGAACTCGCTGATGCTGCGGATGATCAGATTAAAGGGTATTCCTACGGCATGCAGAAGAAAATTCTGCTTATCTCGCTTCTCGTGCATCACCCGAAGATCCTCTTCCTCGATGAACCCACCAGTGGTCTGGATCCGAGAAGCGCACGCACTGTCAGGGAAATTTTGCACGAACGCTGTGAACAAGGTTGTACTGTCTTTATGACAACACATATTCTCGAAATCGCTGAACGAATATGCGATCGGGTTGGCATTATCAGTAAAGGGCAGCTTATCGCTGTCGGAACGCTCTCGGAATTACAACAGAGACAGCGAGAACTTCACGCACAACCCACCAGTGCCAACCAACAGACAGAGACGTTAGAGGATATTTTTCTTGATCTAACGGCTGATGCCTAAACATTTGTGACAAGCAGGGCTGAACATATCCGTAGTAACATATCGGGCTAAAATGTTAAAAAACATCAAAATTCTACTAAAAGCGGATTGGCAGGGTTGGGGGAATAGTCTTAAACGCGGTGGAGAGACATGGCGGAAAGGCGTTTTAAAAGGCATCGGTTATCTCATCTTTATCGTCGCTTTGTCAGTGTTAGGCAACTCCCTCTTCAGCCATTTGCGGTTCACTGAGGCAAAGCCTACCCTTCTGTTGGGCGTTATTAACGGTTTCATGGCGTTCGGGATTATTGTCGTTGCAAAGGAGTTGATGGAGAGCTCACTGAAAAGTCTGTATGAGGCACCGGACACCGCTCTCTTACACACCGCGCCGATGCATCCGGTGACAATTTTCGGATATAAGTTCGTTCATCTTACTATCACCCGCTTCCCGAGTATCCTCTGTTTTTTGGGACCGCCGTGGGTAGTGTTCGGTCTGATATTTGAACTGCCTTGGCATTTTTATGTAGCACTATTTCCGACGTGCTTGTGTCTTCTCGTAATCATTGCCAGTTATGTTACTATCAGCGTCATGTTGATCGCTCGTTTCTTTTCATCCGGGTGGCTCCTCGCAACACTCAAGATACTCGGTACAGCAATCGGCGTGATGGTAGGTTTTCTGTTATCGTTGACACTGTTTACTACATCCGATTTAGTACCGGTGAAACAGTTTTTGCTTGATTGGGCATCTTCGGAAACAGCAGGTACAGCTGCTAAGTGGTATCCGCACGAATGGATGGGGAAATTTCTGTTAATCTGGACAACTGAATCCACAATAGGGGTCCGATTGAGATGGGCATTCGCGGGTATCGGTGGATGTCTCGCCTCTGTAGGAGTGGCAATCCTCGTTGCACAACTCATTTATCAGCGCGGTTGGGAAAATATCCGCCAATTAAAAGCCAAGCGTAAACCCGTACGGAGCAACGGTGATCCTAAAGCATCGCACCTAACAGGTATTGCCATAGCACTCGGGCGCGGCAAAATCAGAACTATGATGTTAAAAGACTTCCTGATCTTTGTCAGGCATAGTGGACGGCTAATTGCGACTGTAATGCTCACGCTTTTTTTAGCAGTTCACATCGGCATATTACTCATACGTGGAGGCAGCGCAGATGCAAACGCCGCTGAGATTCTCACCATACAGGTCGTACTTTACAGCATTCTTATTACCTTTGGTATCAGTTGCAATGGGCTGCGGGATGAAACGAAGACATGGTGGATGCTGAAATCTGCGCCTGTCACACCAGATCTGGTGTTTACAAGCAAATTTCTAACTGCCCTTCTCTGTGCATTAGTTTATGCCGAATGCTGGTCCTTGATTGCTGTTTATTTACTCCGAATGCCAAGAGACCTTTGGATGCCGGTGCTGCTAACACCTGTTATAACCCTCCCCATAGGGTGTGCATTGAATACAGCGATTGGAACACTCCCGTGGATGGCGGAACTAACACATCAACCGAAGCCGCTTTTGCGGGTTGTTACCTTTGCTGTGACACTCGTTGTTGATATGGGACTTGTGATCGCGCCGGTGGTAGCGTGGTATACGGAAAGCATCGTTGTGTTTGGGGGATTGATAGCCGTCCTCGCTGGCGTATTCGTGGTGTCTTATAAGTGGGGAATAGGGAACCTTCGCAAGTTGTTGGTCGCACAGCAATAAATATTTATAATTAACACTAAATTTTGCTGGCGATGGTGGGGTCCCCACCCGTTACTCGGAAGGGGCTGCTACCTCGCTTATTTTCATAGGGAAGAGGGAAAATGTTGATAGAATACGAGGGCATAATACCGGATGTACATTCCTCTGTCTTTGTCGCGCCAGGGGCGATGATTATTGGCGATGTAACAATCGGTGAAGAATCGAGCATCTGGTTTAACAGTGTACTCCGCGGAGATTTAGCACCGATCCGAATCGGATGTCGCACTAACGTTCAGGATGGCGCGGTAATACACATGGACAAAGAGATTCCGTGCCTTATCGGTGATGATGTTACGATCGGTCACGGTGCCATTCTCCACAGCTGCACTATCGGCAACGAGGCACTGATTGGGATGGGCGCGATTCTCTTGACAGGTTCAGTGATTGGAGAACGTGCTATTGTCGCTGCGGGCACGCTTGTCCGCGAAGGACAGGAGATTCCACCGGGAACCGTCGCAATGGGCGTTCCAGCAAAAGTGCGACGTGAGGCTACCGAAGCCGAACTTGAGCGCGTCCGACATGGCAAGGACGATTACGTCTTGCGCGGCAAACTGATGCAAAAATCTACTTTATAGTAAAATCGGAAAATATGTTGACACTTTACGAAACAACAACACCTTCCTTCGCTGGCGGGGTTTCTAACCCCGCCTATTCACAATGTCCAAGTAATTGTGGATTTTACTATAACATCTCAATAGGCATATCTTATTACCGAAATGATTTTTTATTTTGCTATAACCTTAAAATTGGAAGTTCCTTAGAGCGCGTAAACCTAAGCATCGCGCGGGGCTGGATGTATGGAGAAGAACGCTCCCGTAAAACCAGCCTTATCGAACCGTAAGGAATATTAGAAAGTTAGTTAGAGCGCGTAAGCCCAAGCATCGCGCGGGGCTGGATATACGGAGCAGAACGCTCCTGAAAGACCAGCCTTATCGAACCGCAAGGAATATTAAAAATATGGCGAAACGAACATGTTTGATGATTGGTGGAAGTGGTATGGCAGGTGGCTGGATCCACAACTTCACTAATAATTTCAGCGATCGGATTGAAATCATCGGATTAGCAGACGTGAATACAGACGTTCTCGCAGCACAAGGCGAGGCGTTAGGACTCAGCACATCACAGCTTTTTACAGATTTTAACGAAGCGTGTGCAGAGGTCAAGGCAGACTTTTGTGGTATTGCCGTCCCACCCCAATTCCATAGTCCTGCAGCAATTGCCGCTATGGAAAACGGGATGCCTGTTATCTGTGAAAAACCGATAGCCGATACTTTAGACGCAGCAAAAGCGATGGTACGCACCGCGCAAAAAACCGGATTACCGTGCGCTATTATCCAAAACTATCGCTATGCGAATAATAAACAGGAATTAATTCGCATCCGTGATGAAGGTAGATTGGGGCGACTCCAACATATTGTTGGTAGGTACGCTTGTGATTACCGTCGCTATCTCTCATGGGGAAGGGATTGGCGGCACGATATGGATTTCGGGCTACTTTTTGAAGGTTCCGTACACCATCTTGACATGCTTCGATTCCTCTCTGGCGGGGATTGTGAAACGCTGATTGGATTCGGTTGGAATCCCGAATGGTCAAGTTTTAAACATTATTCAAGCGGCTTCTATATGATGCGAATGGATAACGGGGTCCACACCTCTTATGAGGGAAACAGTTCTTCTGCAGGGATCATTAATTGTTGGAATTCTGAACACTACCGAGCAGAATTTGAGCAAGGCGCAGTCGAAATCGCGGGCGGAAACCAGATGACTATCCACCGGGTCGGTGGTGAAACGGAAGTTTACGAGGCACCACCAATCCCGTATCACGCACATCAACATCTGTTTGATGAGTTCCTAAACTGGCTTGATGGTGGTGAACCTTCTGATACTCGGATTGAGGACAATATCAAAAGTTTTGTGCTTGTTATTGCCGCAATGGAGACGACCCTTGACGGACAACCGAAACAGATCGCCGATTACCTCAGTGACTTAGATCTCTAAGGTATACCAACTTGCACGTGTGAAGGGCTTCCGCGTCAGATTGGTGCTAACTATGCTCAATCCAAACAATGAACCAAACAACGGAATACCGACTGTCCTTGAGGATATTCCAGAATCGGAACAGCACGCTTTACTTGAGAAGGCAGCGACATGGATTGTGCGGCGCGGTCTGACCGCGCCGGCAATTATCGTCTTGGAAACCTGCAAACCGCTGAACTTTTTGGGCAGTCAATTTTTGATTGCATTTAGTCCTTTTGTTCAGGCAATTTTCAAAGGCGACGAATACCACAAATTCGCGCTCGTCTTGGAAAAAGATGCAAATGTTGAATTGCTGATTGAATTGATTGAGGTGCAGTCATGACCGCCTCACTGAAAATAGTTGTCGGTTCTCCGCCAGCCAGTGCGCGTAAGCCCAAGCATCGCGCCGGGCTGGGTATACGG